>NZ_JBGUAZ010000007.1 GCF_041821085.1 Natrinema sp. HArc-T2
AATTGGGGCCGCCGACTTGCGGCAACACTTGATGCTGTTCGCCTTGTCGAAGATCCAGCGGGCGTCCCACCTGTACTTGGGGAGGACGTCCTGCTAGAACTCCCCGACGGTGAAGATCGCCACCGATACTGGCTGTGTCGGCAGGCGAACGGGAAATGGTCGTGGCTGTTCCCGACTGACTGGTGGACGCACCTCGAGCGTGATGAACCGGTCTACCGGAATGAGAAGCCCAACGCACGCGTCGGATTCCTTCACCGTCCGGCGTTCGACCGAGACACCATTCTCGAAAACCACGAGCTCACGTTCTATCTCCGAAATGCGCCGTCCGGAAACGATGACTTCTACCCAGGATTCGCCCAGCGATTTAACGGCGATGACGAGATCCTGGCCGCGCTTCCGGACCAGTCGGAGAGGCGTGGTCGGAAATCGAATGTCCTGGAGGCCACGTACGAAATTGACCTCGAGGAACATGGCGACTTGTTCACCGGCTATGTCGCTGCGCTAGCGACTGCCGTCGACGAGCACATCGTATCAAACCACGAGTTAGTCGAGCGTATCGACGAACTCTATCAGGAAACACTTGAGGAAGGTCTGAAAGGGTGAGCTCCTACTCGAGTGCGAACTGGGTTGTTAATTCATCGCCTCTTGGAACCGCTCGCGAAGCGCTTCCTCGCGCTCTTCGAACTGGTCGACCTTTTCCTGTATGTCAGAGTTGACGCGTTCGATGCTGGCGAGGGCGCGCTCGCCGGCGAGTGACGCCTGCGACCCGTCGTCACCATCACCCTCCAACTGTTGTTCATACGCCTGTTCGACGCGCTTGATCGTCTCCTCGGGGTTGAACAGAATGTCATTTGCGAGACGGACGTACTGATCGAGTGATGTCCCCTCCTTGCCTTGGAAGAAGTGGGTCAGAGCGTACGTCGCGCCAGAGTGCAGCGTCCACATGTCGATCTCGATGGGTGAGGCGGCGTTGGCCTCTGCATCGCTTGCAGCACGTTCGGCCAGGTAGTCTGGGAAGCCGAGCAGGCTGTAGAACTCTGTCACGGTGAATGGGAGCTCAGAGAAGTCGAGGTCGATCTCCCGAGCATCTCTAATAAACTCGAAGAGGTCGTCGGCGACGAGTTCGACCTGTGCGAGAATCTCCTCCCACCACGTCCGAAAGCTCTGGACATCGCCGACGTGCTTGATGACCTCTTTGTCGGTGAGCGACCGCATCGAGTTCGAGCAGTGGCCATCCTGGGCGAATCCCTCCACGTAGACGGCGTGTTCGCCGAAGAAGTCGTAGCCGGAGGTCACACCCATCGTGATTGGATCCACCCGCCCGGGCAACCGGACCTCGAGGCCGTCGAACATAATGTCCATGTGGACCTCGCCACCACCCCGGTAGCGTCGGATCTCGCCGAACATCACGTCGCCCAGCGGCGTCCCGTCGATGGTCTCCTCGCGGAGGACCTCCTCCAACGGACCGTAGACATCAACCGGATTGATGATCGCGTAACTATCTGTGGGGATATGGAATAACGGCTCTGCCTCCGCATCACCCTCTTCTGCTTGTAACCGTGATGGCTCGACGATTGCATTAAACCGCTCTGTCTCGACCCACTCGTCAGTGTAGGGATTCCGGTATGCGACTGCCGTATCGATTGCCTGTGGCAGATCTCGAACGGCTTCACTGAAACTGAGTGGGTCGGTGACGCCGTGTCGGTCGGCATACCACTCAGGAAGTTTTGCGTCGGTACGTCCATCAAGGCCTGCGAAGACCGTAGCTGTCTCTGGATCTTTCATCGTAGCATCCACAGGCGCGTTGCGTTCTGAACTGCGCCTGCACCCATCGCTGGCGCAAAAAAAGACGCTTTACGACGGGGATATTCTGCTTTGTTGACTAGCACCCTCTGAGAGTGAACTCTGCGAAATCGAGTTGAGGATCAGCGTCGAGAAGCCATGAACCGGTCTGTCTGCAGTGGTGGTCGGATTCGATTGCCGCTATTTAGCGGGGCAATTGCCACTGTATTCAAAGAGGAGGTCAAAGGCAGGGTGTTTGTACAACACTTCATCGCACCCACGACACCGGGTGAATAACTGACGCTTGGTGTCCCAGTAATCGGTCCGCTCGATGACTGCGGTGCCTTGCCGGCCAAAATGCCCACCAGTAGTAGCAAAATGATCAAATTCACAACTCCCACAGACTGGGCAAGGATCACTGAGTCCATCCCAGTCATCTCGATCAACGCCTACAATTTCTTTCGTAGTTCCGTCTTCTCTTATCACTTGAATTGAATTTTCCATTTAGAATCGCCTCCACCCCTATGGGCGATAGAAAATCGCATCACATCGCTCACTGACCCAATGAACGAGGGCACCTGTAGCCGCTTCACAGGTTGTGGTGGATTGTCTCTCGAACGAAAACCGGTTGATGAGAAACCGCATGAGATTCTCGAGCGGTCACTCCAATCTGACAGGGGATCAGTCTGTACCTGCGAGAGAAACAGATTTGACAGGTACTGTTAAGCGGATGACTGTCGAACCAACCATACAGAATTGCAATGGCTCGCGTTACAGATCCACGGCCACCACTTCTGGAGTGGATTCTTGAGTGCTACGACCGGCTGTGTACGCACGCATGTCGGCCAGACCATGGAGAAGACAGTGTGCCATTGATCGACTACGACGACGCCACCAATATGCTGATCGCCGATACAGAGTTAGCACTCGAGCAACGGGATGTCGAGCACGCACTTACGCGCCTCCTCGAACGAGGCTACTTCTACGAAGTCGAAGACGAACTTCGGGTCACATCCCCGGAAGAGCAGTGTTAACAACTCTTCGAAGAGCCATCCTGTATCTCGATAGATCAGCTCACTATACTGATCTCGAGCCACTGCAGTCTCTTCAAAATCGATCCTCCATCTCGCCGCTCCATTACCGGAATTGTCCAGAAGCGATGGCTACGTTCTGCTAGAGCCCCACCCCATACTCATCAAACACGGACTCGAATCCTTCGTCGACGACCTGCTGGACAAGCTTCGCGAACGAACTTCGATTATCTGGATCCTCCACGAGCGACCGAAACGTACTCTCGAAGTGATGTCCATGCGAGGGACGATCACGACTCGAGGTTTCGTGAGCTGCTTCGTGCAACATCACGAGATACAGGTCGTGCATCCAGACGGCACGCTGGCGGCTCGTCACCGCCGAGTCGGTGATCACGATGTACGTCCTGCCGTCAGTCCAAGCATCGGCACTCGCCTCGCCGTAGTACACGTCCCGCTCAATCCCAAGCTCTCGTGCGAGCACTCGAGCGAAGCGGAGATACCGCTGCTGATCAGCGTTCAACTGCGACTCATCCTCGATGCGATGATAGCCAGTCCAGACGCCCTTTGACTCTGCTTGCTCGCCAACATCGAACGTCTCTGGCACCGTTATCGATGTGTCCTCGTCAGTGGCGAGATCGCGAAGCCGCTGCGTCGCCGCATCACTCGTATCGAGGACGACGTAACCACGCTCGACGAGTTTGTCTGCACCTTTCTGGGCACCGTCAGCCCATCCAATCTTTGGGGCCGCCTGGATCTCTTCGAGGCTGATGCGGGACTCCGTTGCCAGTTGGAACAGCTTGCGATCGGTCCACTGCACGTCCGATGCATCATCGCCGTCGGACGCCATCGCCTCGATCATCACTTCCCGACTCTCAGCAGTCAGCCGGTCGTCCGAGACGTCCGCGTACAGGTCGTTACGTGCCTGCTCGAGTGCGTCGTCGATCCGTTGCCATCGATCACAGCCGGACTGGATGTCGTTACGCGCAAAGTTCAGCGTCAAGTTCCCTTTCGAGACGACGATCCCGCCGAGTCCGTACTCGCGCTTTGTCGTCACGTACAGTCCGTTGCTGTATATGTCGAGCCCGTCGTGGGGTGTGTACTCGAGTGCGAGGATTACATCCTCAGTTTCACGAGTGAGCGACGGATGTGGAGAGTCCGCCACTACCTCGAGTGGATCGCCGTTGTCGACTGGCTTGCCGTTGATCACGACCGAGACGCTCGTTCGAGACTGCACATACGCGAAGCGCTTGCGAAGGTCGCGAACGTAGCGCCGCCAGCGGTAGCTGTCCGGGTCTGGCACTTCGTCTTCGTAGTGATCGATCTCGACGAGCATCCCCTCGAGATGATGCTCAGCGTCCACAAGCTGGCCATCGCGCCCGCTGACGTCTGCCCACTGCCCAGAGTTGCGTCGATCTCGGTAGTCAAAGCACAGTGCGGTGTCGTGACTCCAGATACGAACGGCACCCTTCGCGATGATCGCACCCTTGCCGATCCCCCACTCGCCGATTGTCTCGTCGTCCGACCGTTGCTTGCTTCCTGCGCCGAGCACCGACAAGTTGCGTCGTCCCTCAGTCGACTCGAGGTCAACGCCAGCACCGTCGTCGAGGATGATCGATCGCTCGGGTGAGATGCTGACCAACACACGGGATGACCCAGGACTGTCGATGCCGTTTTGGACAGCTTCGCGAATCGCGTCTGTGAGATCCGCCATCTGATCCTCGATGAGGTACGTTGCGACCCGCTCGTCAGCGGTCATCGTTACGGTCTCGTCTGTCGATGGCTGACTGGCCGGCCTCGAGTCGGTTGTCTCGTTCGTCGCGAACTCCGATAACGTCGGATGATCTGTCATGGTGTCCACCCATCTGGCACCACAGAAATCACACCGTGCGGTCACTTGGGAACAGGAATGAACTCCGGTTCGACTTGGCGTAGTCTCCCGGTGCTCTCCAGGAGCGAGTCGAACTGTCGAAGCGAAACGACCTATAGCATCTACTTCGAAGAAGTACCACAGACAGTGAGCAGCGCAAAAGAACGGCTCGAGGACTTGCCACCGAGTGCGAAGTTGGTCTACAAGACGCTGGAATACGAGAGCGAGGGCACACAAAAAGAACTGGTCACGGAAACCAGACTTTCATCTCGGACTGTTCGATATGCGATCTCTCGGCTTGAGGAACAGGAGTTAGTTGAGCAACGAGTGTCCTTTCGAGACGCCCGTCAGAAGCTCTATTCGCTTGCGGAGTAGCCAATAGTCCACGTGGAATCTGGGAATCCTTTGACGTTCTTGTCTTGGTAGCCTGTTCTACGAAGTTTTGAGCACGGCCATATCGGATGGTGTTACTATCACACGGAGTTCATCAATCGAGAATCAAACCTCGAGATCAGTATCGGTCTGTGGGCCCGTCGAGTCTACAAGCCGCTCGAGGGCTTCGGCGTCGATCATCCGCTGTAGTTGGTACTCGTCTCGGTCGAGGCCCTGTTCCTCGAGTGCAGTGATGATCTCGAGCAGAAGCGGTCGATCACTCATCGTCGACCACCTCGCTGACGATATCGATGATCTCCTGGGCGGTCGAACTGATTCGCTCAAGCCGATCGAGGATCGTTTCGGGTTCGTCACCGTGCCACGCGGCAAGGTAAAACGCTGAACCGCTCGTATCCAACCCGAAGTACCGCCCAACGATGTAGCCGACCGCTTCGGCTTCGAGTTCACGTTTCGATCGCTCAGCCTCGTCGTCGACACCACTGTGTAACAGCGCGTGGGCGTACTCGTGAACGAGCGTGACGGCGAGGTCAGCGTCGTTCTCGCGATCACGGACGGTGACGCGTGGCTGCTCTTGAGGGCGGTACTCACAGACGCCCTTGGCACTCCCGTGCGACCAGTCCTGGGGTGGCACGATCTCTACATCTACTTCGAGTGGGTCTGCTGCTTCGAGGAGTGCGGAAACCAACTTGTCAGCGTCACCTCTCGCTTCCGTCTCGAGGTCGGGCAGTGGCTCGCCGTCAGTCTGCGAAACATCGAAGACAGGCGCTGGCCGAAAGCCGACAAGTCCTTTCTCCCAACTGTCCGGCGATGTCTCGTTATACTCACAGTCACTGCGCTCGTGGTACGACGGCGAGTTTCCGCAGTCGGGGCACTGCTTTGCGATGATGGGTGCCCAGATCCAGATCGCCGTCTCCCCTTCTTTGACGTGTCGGTCAAACTCGTTTTGCCACGTTCGATAGCCGGCAACGCGCGTTGCCTCTGGACACTGAAGTTTGATCAACAGCGTGTTTCGGTGCGAGTAGTCATGGAAGCGACTCTGGACATCTAACCACTCTGTGAACTGCTCGCTCGAGACGGCGTTATCGACCTCGTCGACGAGGTCTTGGATCCATGCTTCGATCGTGCTGTGCATCTCATCGTGCCGGGTGTCCGAATCGTCGAACGTTTCCCGGGGGCTGCTGCTTGTAGCCATGTTTGATCACTGTTTCTCGAGTCGAATCGGATCGAATCGAACTGAACTCGAGAAGACCGCCGCCCCTCAGGGGGTCTCAAAAAGACGCTGGACTCGAGCAGCTAGAGAGTCGTCAGTCAGCGGACGCCGGAGTCTCCACTTTGATCAGCGCATCGTCTGGCGTTCCACTCTTGTTCAAGAGCGACGCGCCGGGTATGCATCGTACGCCGTCCTGATCCGCCGCTATCCAACTTCTGCGATGGTTTCATATCGCTTGGCAAATGAGAGAACCGGGCGACTAATCTGCGCTGGCGGGAGTACTGTCGACGTCGCCGTCGTCAAGGAGGGGGTAGTCGATATGCATCTCGATTTTATCGAAGGGGACGATTGGTTGTATTGCGCCACCAGGGCCGCCTTCTTCAAGTTCGAGAATACCCAGCACCTCGAGGTGCTTCAGGTCTGCATGGACATCAGAGACATCGCGATCGACGAGCCGTGCAGCTTCACGCATACTCGAGGGGTGCTCTTTGGCGATTGCTTGGATGAGAGTTAGACGCAGTGGTGTGAGACTGTCAACGAGATCGTCGTAGGTACCGAACTGGAGGACTGCCTGCTCATCACTCTGATCTAGTTCATCAGCTTCGGCGTCTTGGATGAACTGGAGAGTGTCTTTACGAACCTGTGCTCGATCGCCGACGGTGATGTGAAGTGTGGTCATCGGTTGTGTGGTGTATGCGGTTTTCAATAGGGACGTGGTGGATTGCCACCAGTGGTGTCCCAGTATTCGTCAGCATTGGCCCAGAACTCAACGAGGAGTTCCTCCATTCCAGGAAACTCGAGATCAGTATCGCCAGCAGCGGTGTGGAGTTCATGGCCTTTGGTATCTTCGTGGGCGTTGTCGTAGCGGATAAGCGTCAGGTCTTGTAGCGTGCCCAAGTGAAGTGTGTATTTCCAACCGGACGGGTAGGTGTTTGTATCGGTCGTACGTCGTATGACGACATTTTCGACAAGTCCGGCTTCGACGTGGGTATACCGATGCGTGAGTTCATGACCCATCCCTCATCTGTTGGGATGTTCCCCAACATCAAAAGCATGTTGGGTAAATACCCAACACCTCTCCTAGCTATCTGATACACTCGAGCGACTCAGAACATATTTAATAATTGAGTAATGTGTTCTGGATATCTCTGAAATGGCAGTCTTGGATAATTTCTCTGGGTTCGAATTCGAGGATCTGATGGAGGACGTCTTCCGAAACCTCGGTTACGAAAACGTCCGGCAGGCCGCAAAAACGGCTGATGAGGGGCGGGACATTCTGATGGAAGAGGTTGTCGACGGGACTCGGCGAGCGATTGTTGTCGAGTGTAAGCATACAGGGACTGTCGGACGGCCGGTCGTCCAGAAACTGCATTCGGCCATTGCGACGTTTGACTTCGACGGACCCAAGCGCGGAATGGTCGTCACGCCAGGTCGGTTTACCAGTCCTGCCCACGAGTACGCTACCCGCCTTGAGCAGAACGGCGATCCATATCCTATCGAGTTGATCGACGGCACGGAACTCCGCGAGATTGCTGATGAAATCGGCCTTGACCTCTATAACGGCCGCATCGAGATCCTCTGTGACGAGACGCTACGTCCCTACGACTCGGCGGCGACTGTCGATGCACCTGTTCGAGAGGCATTCCGCGACATCGAGAACATCGCGGCATCCGACCTTCCGGAGCCACATTCGCAAGTGACGTTCCGTCCAGTCGTCTCGATTACTGCCGATACGAATGCGGTCTTCGAGACATCGGTGGGTGTCATCCACCAGATCAACGAGCGAACACGGTTCGTCGTCCATGCGGAACGCGGCTATCCACAGGTAGCCGATGACAATGTCACGTCGCTCGTCACCGAGAATCTTCATACGACAGTCGACCTTGACGAGGATCGATTTGAGAAGGTCTTTGATCACGTCACCGAACGCCGGTTCGGACAGACCCAGACCGAGTACAAGGAGTGGGCCGTCGACCGACTGCAAGACTATCACACGACGAGAGTGACCTACACCGGTGATAACAACGTCACATACAACAAGACCTGCGAGCCGACCCTCTCGGATATCTCGGTTCAATCGATCGAACCAGTGTATCTGCCTGAAGTCCGACAGACAACCGAACTGCAGGCGTACACGTACCCTTACGAGTACTATGCAGCGGGACCGTCACGAGTAACTCTCGAGAACGATATCCACCGCTGTGTCCACTGTGAGACGAGCGGCAGCGACGAGACATACACCTACTGTGCTAACTGTGGCGCGATTGCCTGTGGCAGTCACATCAGAACTGAGCGACTCGAGGGTGAACCGGTCTGTACAGGCTGTGCGGTCACCGAACGGTTCGCGCTCAAGACGAAATACTTCTACGACGACCACAACCTCGAGGCGTTCCGCACAAAATATGCAGCGATGCCACTCCACGAGAAGGCGATGGAGAACAAGCCGCTGGCCGGCGCTCTTCTCGTGTCGCTCTTCGTGATCGTCGTGCTCCTCGCTGTCAGTGGCGTAATCTGAGCCAATCAATCGTTCTGCAAATTCGATCTATAGCTCCTCGAGAGCAGTTTCCAGCGGTCCATGAAACTGCCAGGACGCTCGCTTGAACGCCTCGTCTGTCGGCCCGTCCCACCGCGGAAAGCCGGCGTGGTCGCTCACCTTGACGGTCCACTCTGCCGGATCATTGAATGGGGTTCGCGTTGGCAGTTCGACGACGTAGAGGTACTCCTCATCTCCATGAATGCCGTTGACGGGATTTTCGACACCGTGGCCGAGCAGGAACAGCGGTTGCTCGAGATGCGCCATGTTCGACGGGTCCAGCAAATCATCCGGCTGATCAGCGCGAATGCGTCGCTCACGTCCCTCGTCCACGTAGAGGCTCATACTCGAAAGCATCTCGAGGAAGATGAACTGCGCGGCGGCGTAGCTGGGTCCACGTTCGGTTCGTGTCTTCTCGAGCAGGTACTTGAGCTGGGCAAGGTCACGGAGGACGCTTTCAGGATAGCCATCGGAATGCCGGTAGACCTGTGCGATGCGATTGGTTGAATCTTGTTCTGCTGCAGACTCGTTTCGGTGAACGAATCGGAGTTGACTTCGGGTTGACATCGATCTCTCCTCTTCGGCGCGAGTGCGCCGGCACCCATCACCGGCGCACAAACAATCCTGTGGACGCTCTGGCGTCTAATTACGGCTATGTCGACTCTCCGTACCGGGTGGGATACGTCCACGGGTTCGTCCATGGTGTTGGACTCGCCCTGCTCGAGAAGTTCTCTCCGTAGAGTGAGCCACCGAACTGTTCACACGGCCCATATTGAGTCTCCTGAATCGACAAGTACAGTAACTGTAGAATACATCACGGCATCCTTTCGAAGACGGCGATTGGCTTTGAATTTCGATAGTGTGATGACAAAACTCAACAGCTATACTAGCGACTGAGAATATTAACATACGAACTTCTAGAAAGGAAGAGACCCGATTATGTGGAAGAAGAGAGCGTGGAAAGACGATTACTACTCCTGCATCAACTCCCGCAGGTTTTGCTGAGTGTTTCTATCCTCATTGACCTCAAAGTCGGTTCCTTCTGCGATACTTCTCATTGAATCCATCAACCCTCGATATACCGGTGAAACTTCCGCTATTGCAAGGCCGCCATCGCTTGATTGTTTCTCAAATACGAGGCCACTGTCGTCCTCAAACTGCATCATCAGGTAGTGGCCACCATTACCGTCGCTGAATTCTTTGAACGAGTTCAGGTTCTCCTTGAATTCCTCCGCATCGCTTCCCATAGTCAAGTAATGAATATTCAACCGACTTATAACATAACGGCGAACTAATTTTTGTGTGTTTTTATAACATAATATGGACCACTATCTATGCACATCTACTTACCGGCTAATTCACCGCAGCAGTCGGTGGATCAAACCAGTGAGAGAGTTCTCTGATACCCGTCGAGAACAAGGTTTAGTCGGGACGGCACGCAACTATCATGTATGCCATTCAGCGTCAGTTGGCACACGCTTCTCGAGCATCTGGATGAGCTGCCGGCGGACGCGACACTGATCACACCATTGTCGCACTCCCACATTCACATCACAGATATCCAGGAACACCGCATTATCGTCCAGTTCGACGAGTCCAGCGAGAAGCGCCCGCTCCAACGCGATCAGTTCGAGTCGCTGTATCATCAGATACAGACTGCGCACGATGGGTTCGATCTCGACCGGCTGCCGCCAGATGCTGACCCGTATCCAGCGGTGTTGAGCGTTCATCCCCGATTCGAGATCGACGAAGACGCGGGTGTGATCACCGAGACAGACGGACCGACGACGACCCAACTGGCCGACACAGCACATGAACCAGATACCGACGACGACCGCACCGAACCAGACGGTCTGGACGTCTACTCAGATGCGCTGCTACTGATCGATGCACTCGAGCGCCACGATGTAACCGACCTGCCTGAGTTGGAGACGGCCACACTGGTAAATCTCTATACGCTGCTGTCGGATGTCCAGCGTGATGCCAACGACTTTCGGCAGGAAGTCGCCGATGTGCTTCTCTCACGGCTTCATCACGACCGTCCTGTTGCCGGTCAGTACGGCTCCGTCCAGCGTACGAGTCGCCGTAACCGCTCGCTCAAAGATGACGAAGAAGTCATCTCCCTGCTCGAGGCGGAAGGGATCGACCGTGAGCACATTATGAGCGTTGATCGCCAGAAGATCGATGAAGCACTCGAGGTGACGACACTCACCGAGTCGGATGTCTACGAGATCAATGAGAGCGAGTACGTTCGCAAGGCGGAGGTCGACGACGACGTCAAGGAGTCGCGCCTCCAGGGCTTGAAGGACCGACTTGCCGCCAGCGAGGAGACAGAAGCCGAGGAACTGCGACAGGAAATCGAAGCACTCGAAGAGCGTATTGACGACCTCACAAGCTTCCGGGCAGGGACGGAGGTACAAGGATGACTACTGATGGCTTTTGTGGCATCATGTACAGAGTAAGGGGTTGACGGGGTGTTGCCGGACGTCCTGTAATCTGTTAACAATAGCGTTGAGTTAGTCATCGTCGTCCTGTGAGCGGAGTTCGTTGGCCCGTCTCTCGAGTCGGCGGAGGATCGGAACACGTTGCTGATGTTTGTTTTCGTAGGCGATGCAAGCTCGCAGCGTATCCATCTCGTTGATCGTTTCGATGCCGGCATCGATGAGTCGCGTGTTCGGTGCCTCAAGCCGCTGTGCTGGTGAGAGTCTGCTCGAGTCTTGTGTGTGTTCTGGCGTGTCGCTCATTGGATGTTGCCTCTACTCCTGTTGAGGCACGAAAAACTGTGCTGCTCTGTTGAGAATCTCTGTGAGCGAGAGAATAGCTATTCTCTGCGGTATGTACAGGAAATTCACATAAATCAACGAAGGACAGACATAGGGTTCAGTGTTCTAAAATAAACTATAAGGGTATCAGACATAAACCTCAAAAATATATCACACATTATCGTCCTTTGTTTCTACTACCATAGAATCTCACTCATCTAAAAGAGTTTTCCATACTTCTTCACACTCCTCACAAAGATACCCAGAAAATCCGTCTACGTCGTGGCATTCAACGGAGGTATCTTTCCCACACCGTTCACACTTCATGAGATCTAGTTAAACACACTTGTACTAAACATCCCTGCTCTGTTCATACTATAGAAGTCTAACAATTTCACACAAAATCTGTTCTTTATAACTTATAATAAATATTCACACGGCATTTTTGAATATATTGGATTATAGGGTGAGGGAAACCACACCGAGCACTAAGATTGTTCTATCTGGATAATGGGGTCACTCGAGGGTAATTTGAATAAGAAATGAAATGAGAAATAAAAAGATACCTATGTATCCAATCCCATTTGAAGTAGAGGTTGATATTGAATATGGATACCCAACAATTTGTAAAACTATTGAGATAGTGATGAGAAGAATGCCACAAAACATAGTGTATACTAGCCAACGATGATTTGACTCGGAGTGTTTGTCAGTTTGTTCGGGCATACGAGATAGATTCGTCGTATATTCAAAAAGATGTCTTCAGCATTATCGTAGTGGCTGTTGGAGGGCCCTGCATTGCTCCGAGTGTTCGTCGTAGTACAGTTCCAACCGTCCCCGTTTTTTGATCGAGCAATCCACTAGAGGCAGACACCTTTCCCAGAGGCGTGCTACCCGTAGCAAGCACCGGATTTCTGTAGTCAATTTTCAAGTGGCTTCTTCAGCGATGAATGCGTCAAGTGTGTGTTCAGTGTCACCGCTATGGGATAGCACTGTGACGATATCATTTGATTGAATAACGGTTGTTCCGTGAGGTGTCAATACGCGATCTCCGCGTTCAATAGCGATGACCAGTGAGTCATCATCAAGAATATCGTTTTGGACTGCCTCTTCAAGTGTATGATCGACAATAGGGGCATCAGCCTGCACAGTCACATCAACAATGTTTGCATCTCCAGTAAGGCTAATAAAATCTGCTGCCGTCTTGGCCGAAATTTCCTCGTCAGGGCCAAATAATGTATAAGGACTATGATTTTCAGACTCCACGAGCGTTTCATCTTCAATCTCAATACCCAGGTGGGAGAGTGCGCGAGTGATTCGTCTAAGGTGTTCTGTATTTTCACCAACAGCCATGATATGTAGGTTTCGACGGCCAGTCATTAATTGACGGACATTGATGACACCTGGGACAGCACTCGCCTTCTGTGCAAGTGCTTTGCGTTCGGAGACTGGTGCGTTGCAAATATAGAGGTTTGTCAAGTGGCTATCTGCTCGTTCGAAGTCAATCTCAGCGGTATACTTACGGATGATATTGTTTTCCTCGAGTTGGCTGATTCGATTTCGGATCGTTGCAGGAGAGACGTTCACTTGGTCAGCGATCGTTGGCGAGGACGTATTCCGGGCATCATGCATCAATTCGTAAATAATGCGCCGGTCGATTTCATCAAGCCGATAGTCCATGATACCCGTCTAGTATTGTGGTACTTTATATCAATGCTCTGAATGTGAATTACTTAATCAGTAATCACATGGGGTATATATTACTGATAGAGAAATCATACCGGGGTTCTTATATGAGTGGTGCTCAATTGCTCGGTATGAGCCACGGCGAGGGTGACGAGGAACTGGCAAAGGACCTCGGCCTCATTTCTGCGATGACAATCGGTATTGGAACGATGATCGGTGCCGGGATTTTCGTCTTACCCGGTGTTGCCGCCAACGCAGCAGGGCCGATCGTCGTCGTGTCGTTCGTCGTCGGCGGACTGATTGCGATGGTAAACGCACTGTCCATCTCTGAACTCGGGACTGCGATGCCGAAAGCGGGTGGTGGATATTACTACATCAACAAGTCACTCGGGCCGATGTTCGGATCGATCGCGGGCATGGGTGATTGGATGGGGCTTGCCTTCGCCTCCGCGTTCTACTGTATTGGATTCGGGCAGTATCTCGCCGTTTTTGTCCCGTTACCCGAGGTTGCGTTCCTCAGCCCGATCCAGCTCGGGGCGCTCCTTGCCGGCGGTGTTTTTGTTGGCGTCAACTATATTGGAGCCAAGGAGACCGGGAGCATCCAGACGATCATTGTGTTCACGTTGCTTGCGATTCTCACTGCGTTCTCACTCGCGGGCTTTTCCTCGTTCGAGTACGCGACACTGGCTAACGAGGGCGGCCTTGCACCGTTCGGGACAGGTGCGATTCTGCCGGCGACTGCACTGGTGTTCGTGTCGTTTCTCGGCTACGCGAAGATCGCAACTGTCGCCGAGGAATTGAAAAATCCGGGACGGAACCTCCCCATCGCCATTATCGGGAGTGTCGGGATCGTGACCGTCATCTACGCGATCCTCGTGACGACGATGCTCGGGGTTATCTCGTGGCCAGACCTCAGTCAAGATGCACCGGTCGCACAGGCTGCTGAGGTCGCGTTTCCCGCCTCTATCGGCCCCGTCGGGGGTGTCGCTGCTGCGGCAGCAGCCCTGATGACCGTTGGTGCGCTGTTGGCGACGGCATCGTCGGCGAACGCCTCAATCCTCGCCTCAGCGCGCATCAACTTCGCGATGGGCCGTGACAAGATCGTCACGAACTGGCTCAACGAGATTCATCCGAACTTTGCGACGCCCTATCGGTCGATTCTCGTCACTGGTGGGCTCATCATCGTATTTATTGCATTTTTAGGGAAAGACCTCGAGGTACTCGCAAAAGCAGCAAGCGTCCTCCACCTCATCGTCTACGCGCTGATGAACGTCGCGCTCATCGTGTTCCGAGAGGCGGACGTCCCGGAGTACGATCCCGATTTCCGGGTTCCGTTCTATCCCATCACGCCGATCCTCGGCGCGGTATTATCGCTCGGACTCGTCGCGTTTATGGACAATCTGGAGATTGCACTGTCTGCAGCGTTCGTCGTCGTTGCTGTTCTCTGGTACTTCCTCTACGCCCGCAATAAAACGTCACAACAGGGTGTACTCTCGCACTACATTCGAAGCCGTGAAGAAGAACTGCCGGATCGCGTTGTCGGGGCTGCCGACGCAGTTGCGCCGAGTGGATCGGACGGGCCGACGATCATGGTCGCACTGGCCAACCCGCGAACAGAGAGCGCGCTTATCACACTTGCCAGTGCGATCGCTGAACACGAAGGCGGGCGTGTGCTCGCAACACACATCGTCACCGTGCCAGACCAGACAACGCTTACCGCTGCCGCCGAGAACGGCGATCTTAACGCTGCCTCGGAGACGCTTCTCGACGCCGCCAAACAAGACGCAGCGGCATTCGATGTGCCCATTGAGACGAAGACGATCCTGTCCCATCGCAGTCTCGAAGAAGTGTACGATGCAGCGCAATCGAACGATGCTGACAGAGTCGTGATGGGCTATGGCGGCACGCAGTTTGCGGGTGGGCGTGCCGAACGTACCCTTGATGAACTAACACACGACTTGCCGTGTGATTTTCTCGTCCTAGACGCAACGGAGTTCGATCCGACCGATATAGTCGTCCCCACTGCCGGCGGAGCGTCGTCGGATCTCTCCGCAGAGGCAGCCCTCGCACTGCAGGAAACGCTCGATACCGAAGTGTCGTTGTTACACGTCGTCAACGAGGGAGAAGAAGCGGAAGGGCGTGAATTCCTGCGTGACTGGGCCGACAGCCATCAGTTGTCGGATGCCGACTTACACATCGAGACTGGTGATACCGAGACCGTGATCGAACGCATCAGTGCCGATCACGATCTCGTCATACTCGGCGCGACAGAGCGTGGACTCCTGTCACGTATTGTTCAGGGTTCACTCGTGTTTGATGTCATCGAGGAACTCGACACACCGGTTCTGTTGACCGAACGCCCATCGTCGCGTTCGCTCCGCGATCGGCTGTTTGGCCGCCGTTGAGACACTTAGCGTGTAATCACTCAGCTGATTCGTCTCCATCTGTCCGCGGTAGTGCGATGACGGGCCGATTGGCTTGGGTAACGAGTTTGAGCGAGTGGTCACCCGATAGAAACTGCATGAGTCGGTTTCCACCACGGGAACGATACGCGATAGCGCTCGCATCTACCTCATCAGCAGCCTCGAAAATAGCAGCGACGACATCGCGAGCGTAGGCAGTGTGGTCGTTCGCATCAGGAAAGACCCTGCGGACAGCGGCGTATGATTCTGCAGCGATGTTTTCGGATTGCTCGACAGGCGTCTTATCCGGAACGCCCTCTCCCTTTTCGACGACGTGAAGTACTGTCACCTTGTCTGGATCGTACGGTTCAAGCGCCAGCGCTGTCTTCTCGGCATCGTTCTCGTTTGCGACCGGAACAAGAACGTGTGCAAGAAGATTACCATGGGAGGAATCAGGTGTACTGCCCATACAAGAGAAGGAAGACAACACACAGCATAACAGTTGGGTACCCCAATAACCTTAATCAAGGCGCTAATGCCTTTTTCTCAGCAAGCGCCGACCGAAGGGAAGTGGCACGATTTCCTGCACAAACTGTCGCATCACTACGCTCGAGAGTACGACTCGTGGCGGTCGAAGATCTCAACGCGAATAGGTTGATGGAGCTCCCATCGAACAGCCACAACCGTGTTAGTGCAGCGTGGGGTACGTTTCTCCAATGCTCGAATACAAGTACGAACCGAGGTACGCACTTCGTCGCTGTTGATCCGTCTGGAACGACCCCTGCAAAGCGCGTCTTGGAAGCAGGAAGCACTTCCTTCAAGCGCGAGCCGTCAGGCGAGCGGTAGGGTGGGATAGTTCACCCAGTGAATACCTCTAAGGTATCATCAGTGATTCCCGATCGCGAATGAATCGTAACGAAGTCATCCTCCCTGATTGTGGTCTCTCCTGTTGGAGTAATGGCTTGATCGCCTCGATCAATTCTCACTACCAGTACACTTGCGGGGATAAGGTTCTCTTTGTTGGCCTGTTGAAGCGTTTTGCCAGTGATTGGTGCACCCTCCTTCACAATGACTTCGATTACATCTGCATCTCCAGCAAGACCTGCAACACCGGTTACTGGCGAAATTGGTTCCTTTTCCCGGGGACCGAACTGAGCGTATGGGCGGACATATTCTCGATGAATAAGGCCCTCATCATCAATTTCGATACCAAGAGCTGTAATATCCTGTGCGATGCGTGTGAGGTCATCAGTATCCATACCAACTACCTTGATTTGGAGATCTCCTTTGCCAGTCATGATCTCTCTGACGTTGATAACGCCTGGAACATCGAGAACCCGCTGGGCCTGTTCCTGCCGATCAGTCGCTGGCGTGGTACAGGTGAATAGATTTGTTAATCGACCGTCGGCTTGTTCGTAGTCCACATGAGCATGATAGCCCTGAATAATTCCATCTTCTTCGAGACGGCGAATCCGATTACGAACAGTCGGAGCAGAGACATCTACTTTCTCAGCGATATCAGGTGCAGACGTATGACGCCCCTCCTGCGTAAGATAATACAGTATCTCCTCGTCTATCTCATCGATACCTTTGGACATACTTATATGAGATAATTGGTTCCCTTTTGGCTTTTAACTTGACCTTTGTTCTCGATTGGAAACAGCATCAACCATCCCACATACGTGATACTGTTTGATGGAGAAGTAGGGATTTCACGGCGGACACGGTATCTCAAGGCCGATAAACGATAGGAAAGAATTCTGGGGTTGAAGAAACGCATCCGTAAATCTAGCGGAAGTTATTTTGCTTTCCAGAATAGCGGTCCATGTATGAGCAATTCAGACGACGAACGATCTCTCTCAGAGCGGCTCCCAGATGCCCTTGTTGAGCAACTTGACACCCTTGAGCCGCCAGAACTTCGCACAGTACACGAATACGTCGAACAGATTCTTGAAGAAGCTCATCCGCCGATAGAGAAACAGATCCGCGAAGAAGCGAAAGGTGATGTTCTCGCCATTGAGGATGAGGAAGTATACACATTAGTCAAAATGCGGTCTCCTGATACGGGTGATTCGGACAGTGACTCACCCCCTGTTTCCCTCTACCACGTGACTCGAGAGAGACATCCAGATGGAGAAGAAGCCCTCAACTGGTCATTTCTCGGCGATCTGGAAGAGTGATCTGCTAATGCAATCTCCTGTAGAATCTATTGTTGTTCCACGTTGTTCTAGTTTCCACCGAGGCGAACGCACGGGACATGGCAGCTATCTTCGAACGCTATCAGTTCTACCGCGTCACAGGTATCCATGCCGTAGAAAAGGCGATGGCTCCCTTGTGGAGAGCATTGGCGAACAAACGGACGGAACAGTCATGATGGCACGTGGGCCAGCGGAGTCTCCCATGTCGATTCGGGAAGCAATCGTGCAGCGACTCAAGGTGTGAGTATACATGTATATTATCATCGTTGGAGCAGGCGATATCGGAACGCCATTGATCAATATCGCGACTCGGTCGGGCAACGAAGTCGTCGTCATCGAGAACGACGAAGAACGGGCTGATCGAGTTGCCGGTGAGTACGATTGTCTGATTCTCAATGCCGATGCGACGGCCCATGGGACACTCATGGATGCCGGGATCGAAGAGGCAGACGCCCTAATCAGCACGACCGACCGAGACGCGACCAACATCATGGTCTGTCTGCTCGCCCAAGAACACGAGGTTCCAGCAGTCGTCTCAGTCGTGCACGATCCAGAACACATGAACGTGTTTCGCCAGATCGGCGTCAATACGATGGAAAATCCGCAAGAACTCATCGCCGAATATCTCTACCGGGCGATTGCTCGTCCCGCGATCGTCGACTACATGCGAATCGGCGACGAGGCGGAGGTCTTCGAGATCACTGTCACCGAAAATGCCCCGATCGCCGGCAAAACGATCGTCGAGGCAGCGGAGGAAAGGGTCCTCCCCGACGACGTCCTGATCGTCGCGATCGAACGCGAAGGACAGGACCCACCACTTACTCCGAAAGGAGGGATGGAGATCCAAGCCGGTGATCTGCTGACCGTCTATTCGGCGTTCGGCGCTGACCCCGAACTGACTGACGTGTTCGGTCATCCTGAAGACCGAGTTAAATGACAACCGAAATGAGGAGTCGAAGCGGTAATCTGTACTTTCTAAACCATTTATGTCAGAAATATCGCTTAAAATGGATGGCCAGTACATCGATGCAAATAAAAATTCGACGATGAAGGTGGGATGTGTATGAACGATGCGATGGAAACAATCAGCCGAGACTTGGGGCGCATATTTCAAGCGCTGGCCGGGTTACTGTTTGTCTCGCTGCTCATCCCGCTTGTCTGGGGAGAGTACTGGGCGATGCCGGCTCTCATCGTCTCCGGGTTACTCCCGCTTGGGATCGGCTACCTCTTGACATCGACGTTTCGGGAGGCGACCCAGCCTGGGAAGTTACACGGGATGATCATCGCCGCGACGGGCTGGTTCTGTGTCGCGCTCTTCGGATCGGTCCCGTTCCTCCTCATTGCGTGGACCGTTGAGCTTGGACTACCAGTCCTCGAGACGCCGGCACAGACGGAGACACTCGCGGCGTTTACCAATCCACTCAACGCCGTCTTCGAGAGTATGAGCGGCTTTACCGGGACTGGCCTGACGATGACCGACAACGAGGAGGTCTTACCACGGACGCTGCAGTGGTGGCGATCGTTCATCGAGTGGGTCGGTGGCGTCGGCGTGATCGTCCTGACGACGGCGATCCTCGCCCGCCCTGGCAGTGGATCACTGACGCTCTATGAGAGCGAAGCGCGATCCGAACGGATTCATCCGAGTATCGTCTCCACGGTGCAGACGATCTGGTGGATCTTCCTCCTCTTTACGTTCGTCTCGATCCTGTTACTCTGGGTTGTCGGGATGCCTCTCTGGGGCGCAATCAACCACGCGATGACAGGACTCTCAACTGGTGGATTCTCGATTACCGACAACTCGATCGCCACCTACGACAGCGCCGCTATCGACTTCGCACTCCTGCCGATCATGCTGCTCGGTAGTATCGCCTTCCCAGTGCACTATCTCATCCTGCAAGGCGACCTCCGAAATCTCTATACGGATCTCCAGACTCGATGGGTATTCATCTACATGAGCGCTGGCACGCTCGCTCTTACCGCGCTCGTCTACGTCACCGAAACGTATGATACCCTGTTTACGGCGTTTCGGTACAGCTCCTTCCAATTCGTCTCGGCGGCGACCTGCGCTGGCTTCCAAACTGCAGTCGATTCGACGAATGTCGCGCTTGGCCGGTGGCCAGCACAGGCCCAACTCACGGTGGTCTTCGGGATGATTGTTGGCGGTGCAGCTGGGTCGACAGTCGGCGGAATCAAGCTCATCCGGGCGCTCACGCTATTAAAAGGAATTCGCTTCCGTATCATGGATGTCTTTTATCCAAAGACAGCCGTCCGCCGGCTGGAAATCAACGGTCGCCGTCTCAACGAACAGGAAGTCCGCCAAGAGTTCGAGGAAGCGGCCATTATCGGCTTTCTCTGGTTTGTCTTCCTTGGCATTGGGATGTTTGTGCTTCTCCTAATACTTCCACAGGGGGAGTACACCCTCGAAAACGTCATCTTCGAGGTCGCAAGCGCACAGGGCAACGTCGGCCTCTCCGCGGGCATCACCGGGCCGGAGTCGCTTCCGACGCTTGGGAAACTCATGTTCTTGTTCAATATGTGGATCGGTCGCCTCGAGATCATCCCCGTGCTAGTGACGCTTCGGGCAATCTTCCGCCGGGGTGGAATATACCAATGAATCTTCGCGACCTCCCGGTCGTTGGAGAACTCCTTGGGGCAGGTGCTGAGGATCGGGTCTTCGATGTACTGCTGCTTATTGGTCCACTGATGATTCTTTTCATCGCTGTCGTGGGACGGTCGATTCTCACATCTGCTGGTGCAATCATCTATATATTATCATTCATCTCATACATAATTTACCGTAGTATAAGCACTTCTGGAATCGCGTAGTACGCGCTCCAGATCAAGGGATTTGAGCAGCGAGACGTACAAGATTCAGTTAGCGCCGAAACATCAGCCGCAAGTCTCAGCCGACTGTTTCCGTCGCCTTGTCTATTTTCCCCCGGTTTCGGTTGATATACACGTCTAAATAGTAATTCGTTTGAATTTATGTCCTCAATGAGGGGAGTTGTCGAAAGTCACGAGTCCATCGTCGTTCGGTTCAGGCGTCATTTCACCCGGTCCTCGTAATGGCCGAACACGTTTGTCAGTTCGGGTTCGGCACCAAATCCTGAGTAGACGGTTAACAGATCGCCGGTCTGGATGGTCGTGCTTCCCTTTGGAGTAATCGGCGGCTCCTGTCCTTCACGTTCGATGGCAACGATCAGCACATCGTCGGGAATTATTTCTTCATTCGCGGCCTCGAGGATCGTTTTTCCGATAATCGGCGCGTTTTCAGTGACTCGGATCTCGAAGACCTCCGCCTCCTCGCCGATTCGCATGTAGTCGACGATAGCGGGGCGAGCAACCGACCGATACAGGTACTCCGCGATGAGTTCCTGGGGGTTCTCCATGGTGTTGACGCCGATCTGGCGAAACACGTTCATGTGCTCGGGGTCGTGCACGACTGAGACGATCGACGGTACCTCGTGTTCCTGCGCGAGCAGACAGACCATGATATTGGTCGCGTCCCGGTCGGTCGTGCTGATCAGGGCGTCAGCCTTCCCGATTCCAGCGTCGATGAGCGCTTCATGGGCCGTGGCGTCGTCGTTTAAGATCAGGCAGTCGTACTCACCGGCGGCCCGATCCGCGCGTTCGGGATCTTTCTCGATGACGACGACCTCGTTTCCCGATCGAGTCGCGATATCGATCAGCGGAATCCCGATATCGCCCGCACCGACGACGATGATATACATTGTGCTAAGCTTGTCGCGTCTCGGATGAAAACATACCGCTTCGGCACTGCTCGCCCCCATCTCCCGGCCTCGAGCGACAGTCAGCTGAATTCGTTCGGCGGACGGCCGTCACCACTTACTGATCCCAGGGAGGTCGCTGTCGTCGTCGCTTCGACTGTTCCTCCGATTCAGCCAGGATTCGCTCGATCGCCCACCCAGCCCACAGAAAGACGATCGCCATGAATACGACCATCTCGATCCGGACGACCGATCCATGTCGAACCGTGAGGACAAGTGCCATGATTGCCACCGCTGTAGCGACGACACCGAACACGTCGTAAAACGAGTGTGGGTGGCGAACACTTGGCAATTGTACGTTCATAGGTCACACTACGCACGGTTCGTATAAAGTACCTGTACCCGTCTCGCGTCGGTGCCACGAGCTCAGAATCGGCGCTCGCGGTGGTGATACTGTCGGATACCATCCCGCCGCACGGAGCGAGCGGCGGCCGGATTGAGGACGCCGGGCAGCGCGTCGGTCACGATGGATTCATTACGGCCTTAGCGAAATGCCGTTACAACCGTGTCCAGACGTGACTCCGTGAGTGGGGGGTTCTATGCGGCTCCGAACTGAGTGGCGCGCCAGCTTCGCGCTCGTCGGGACCGTCCTCAAGTATCTCTCCGTTCCGTTAGTGATCCCAATCGTCGTGGCGCTCATTTACGGCGACCCGGTGTTCCCGTTCGTCGCGACGATCGCACTGACGATCGCCGTTGGCCACGGCCTCGAGCAACTCGACCTCGATCCGGACCTGCAGATCCGGGAGGCGATGCTGTTCGTCGCGATCTCGTGGCTCGCCGTCGCCGCCGTCGGCGCGGTCCCGTATGTGCTCGCTGGCTGGGGAACCGAATCGACGCTTGCCGACCCAGTCAACGCGCTGTTTGAGTCGATGTCTGGCTTTACGACCACTGGGGCCACCGTCCTCGGGGAGATCTCTCTTGAGCGCCACTCTCACGCCGTGATGATGTGGCGACAGCTCACGCAGTGGCTCGGCGGGATGGGGATCATCGTCTTGATGGTCGCGATCCTGCCAGAGATCGCCGTCAGCGGTGCCCAACTCATCGAGTCGGAGGCGCCGGGTCCGGAGCTACAGAAACTGACCCCGCGGATCGCCGAGACGGCACGGATCCTCTGGCTCGTCTACTTCGCTTTTACTGCTATCTATATCGCGCTGCTCTATGGCTTTCATCTTGCAGGGATGGCACCGAACATGGGGCTGTACAACGCCATCGCCCACGGGTTCACAACGCTCCCGACGGGCGGGTTCTCCCCAGAGGCCGACAGCGTCGCGGCCTTTTCTGCGATCGTCCAGTGGACGGCAATCCCCTTCATGATCATCGCCGGGACGAACTTCGCCCTGTTCTGGCACGTCTTCAGCGGTGACGGTCATCGCTTCGTTCGAAACACCGAGTTTCGCGCCTACATCGCCGCGATCGCCGGGCTGACCGTCCTCCTCGCTGGAATGCTCTATGCCGGTGCCGCGCCAGCGCTATCGGGCCTCGGCGGCGTGACCGAGGGCGTCCTCGGGAACTCGCTACGCCAGAGCGCCTTCCAGATCGGATCGCTGCTGACCTCAACCGGTTACGCGACCAGCGACTTCGTCGAGTGGACCTCGACGGGGAAGATCGTCCTCCTGTTTGCCATGTTAGTCGGCGGCTGCGCCGGGTCGACCGGCGGTGGCGTCAAAGTGGTTCGATGGGTGATCATTTTCAAGGTCCTCCGACGGGAACTGTTGACAGCCTCTCACCCCGAAGTCGTTCGACCAGTCCGTCTCGGCGGTAACGTCGTCGACGAGGACGCGATCCGCGGCGTCCTCGGCTTCACGTTCATGTATCTCCTCATCTTCGCCATCGCAACGCTGTTCATCGCGCTCGATGCCAGCCGTATCGGCTACACGTTGACGCCGCTCGAAGCATTCAGCGCCAGTCTCGCGACGATTGGCAATATTGGTCCTGGGTTCGGCTCGCTCGGCCCGTTTGGGAGCTACCTCGAGTTTCCGGATAGCTCGAAGCTCGTGATGGTCTTTCTCATGTGGATTGGCCGCCTCGAGATCATTCCTGTGCTTGTGCTGTTCACTGGTGGCTTCTGGACACGCTGAATATCATTCAAATTGTCATACCTGGCTAAAGTCCTGTTCTCTCACTGGGTGTTGAGTCCACGGTTAGGTACGGAGATGCGGGTGGCACTGCTCGAGTGCCTCGTGAACCGCGTTTCGGCGGCCAACGAACGTGAGGTGGTCTCCGTGTTGAAGCGTCAAGTCTGCATCAGGGACCTCCGACTCACCATTGCGACTAACGAGTGCGACTAAGACGCCATCTGGGAGCTCTTGGTCGAGTTCGCGGATCGATTTTCCGACCAGTTTTTCGGCCGTCACCTCGATTTCTTGAACGTCACCGGTTCGTCCGAGTTCAGTCATCCACTCCGAGAGGGCTGGTCGTTCGATCGCATTATCCATCGACTGAGCGATCGATTCATCAGCTGCAATCGCTCGAACACCCAGGTCTTCGAACGCGTCGGCATTCCCTGGTGTGTTCACTCGAGCGATGACCGTCTCATTGTCGAACTTCGAGTTTGCGAGCTGGGCGATGAGGAGATTTGCATCGTCGTCACCCGTCGCTGCGGCGACGATCTTCGCGTTCGCCGCGCCCGCAGATTGCAGGACGGACGTGTCCGTTCCATCGCCATGGTGGACGGTGAATCCAGCGTTCCGTGCTGCCTCGACTTTTTCTTGGTCATTGTCGATAATGATCACGTTTTCACCACGATCCTCCAGCCGTTCGGCGAGGCCGCGACCGACACGACCGCCGCCGACAACGATTACGCGCATTGGTAGTACCTTGAGTGCTTGTGCGATGTGCCTGGCAAACCCTCCTTCGAAAACGACCGTTGTCAGAATCACCAGAAACACGGTCCCGACGAGAACGGTCGCTGCTTCGGGGTTCGACGACCGGAGCTCGAGTGCGAAGAGTGTTGCCACGCTTGCTGGGATAATACCGCGAGGACCAACTCCACTCATAAATAGTTGCTCGCGGAACGAAAAGTGCTCGCCGTACGTACAGAGGAGGACTGCGACAGGTCGGATGACCGCTACCACAACGAAGACAACCACGATACCACCGACCCCGAGTGAGAGAAGGTCCTCAAACGAAAGAAGTGTCGTGAGAGATATGAACACAAATGAGAGGACGATCAGCGTGATATCGCCCTTGAACGCCGCAATTTCCTCCTCATACGGGACGCCAGCGTTCCCGAGGAGCAGCCCGGCTGTCGCAACTGCCGCGATGCCTGCCTCCGTGATAATCGCGTTTGCGATTCCGTAGGTGGCAAGTGCTCCGACAAGAACGATGAGGCGCGAGTTTCGGACGGCGTTCGACGGCGAGAGATCGACGTGGGTGAGCAGATACCAAAGAACGCCTGCTGTCAGGACACCGATGAGGAGACCGATCCCGAGCCGAGACACGAACTCTTCGACCAGAACCTGCAGTTCGCTCTCCTCGGAGACGACCATCTCGAAGACGGCGACTGCTAAGATCGCAGCCGTGACGTCGTTGACGATCCCTTCCGTCTCGAGCGCTGCCGCCACGCGGTCTCGAACCGGCACCACATCTAAAATCGGTGTAATCACCGTCGGCCCGGTCGCGATGAGGAGTGAACCGACGAGAAACGACAGCTCCCATGAGACATTGAGTGCGAATCGGACAACAACAGCTGTCCCGACGAGAGCGATAAGTGCGCCTACCGTGATCAACCGAATCGCTTCACGCGGTGTCTGTCGGAGCTTCGTGAGTTTCAGATGGAAGGCACCCTCAAAGACGATAATCGCGACTGACAGTCCAACGATCGCTGAGAGGGGTCCAGGTCCGCCGAGTGATTCTAATCCGATAATGTCGAGTCCTTCAGGCCCAACAGCGACCCCTGCGAGAATCAGAAAGAGGACACTGGGAATCTCCAAGCGATCGGCTAACACTTGGGAAGCGACGCCCAGCCCTAAGATGATCACGACGAGGGAAATTAATGCAGAACCGGCACTCACAGGGAATGCACCTAGTTGATCGACTCGACTCCTACTATAAAGCAATCGTGAAATCCGCTGCAGTCAGTGACGAACTCGATTCTGAGCGATTAGCTTGCGCTCTCGCTCCCACCTGCTGTTAGCGTTCTGCACCGTAGACGATTTTCGAGGGGGCTTCGTAGCCACAGTCTGGACAGTCGAACCATCGTTTGACCTTCGCACCAGTGGCAGATTTCTGGCCGACGATGACGTCGTTGTTTGGACACTCAGGACAAGCGAGTTCAGGGGCTGGGCGGTTCCGGAGTTCATCCCGAACGCTGGTCGCTTCTTTTGTCTCGAAGCCGTGCGACCACACTGGATAGCCGTCGACGAGGATCGCTGCCCGCCACTTGTACGCGTAGGAGTCCGGGGCACGATGCAGGACTGCTCGCGCTCCAGTCTCCGTGTTTCGATATGCCAGCGTGGGTGTTCGACTCTCTCGTGTCCAGTTGGTGATTCGGGGCATGAGTACTCAGAAATGGACGTCTGCCGGCACGATCCAGCACGTCTCGCGCTCGTCAGTGTCCTCGAGGAGGCGATCGAGGTGTCTGCGATGGCGGATCCCAGTCGCGTGCTGATCATACAGACAGATCGACGGGCCACGGGAGGCACCGACCTGCTGGAAAGCGTGCCGAGCGAGGCCTTCGTCGCGCATGATCTCGCCGTCGCTGTGTTCCTCGAGTGCTTGCTTCACCCGATTCAGATTTCGTTGGAACGTTTCCGTCGTGGTCTCCCAGGCCCGCTCGAGGAGTTCTTCACCTTCGTCGGACGTAACGGGCGCAGCCGTCGGCAGGTCGCCCCGCCGTGCTTTTCCAGCCACTGTCGTCTCCTCTTGGTCGAAAGTGACGTAGTAGTCGAACACCGCACAGGAATGCGGCTCCGCGCCAACCAGTCGATCGAACACGGTCTTTCCGGTTGACAGTGCCTCGTCTGCTGTCGATGCCTCTACCAACGAATAAATGATCATATGCATCTGGGATACCTCACTGTGCCGACGCTCTGGTCAGTACTCGTCTGTCCTTACTCAGTGCGCCGGCAGCCATTATCGGCGCACAAAATCACGGTGCAACGCGTCTGTCTCATGGAGTAGAGCGATCCGGATCGGTAGTGGCATTGACAGTGGTCGTCAGGCCGCTCGACTCGTCGATAGCTTCGAAATGACCGCGAGTGCCTTCGGAAACTTGGATCCTCAACTCGAGTTTGAGTACCAGTTAGTATACCATCATAAAATGACTTACAAGTGATTTGTTTCAACACCTTTTGACTGAATCAGCTGGTGAGTAGATGTGAGTACTGAACATCAAGAGTTATATTAAGTCGCTTTGACATTCTTCTCATGGATTATATACGTGGATTGTATGTTATAACAATTTTTAGTGTTTTCCTTATAGGTATTGGATTAATCTTCAATCCATTTTATCTCCATCCAGATGGTGGTGGGGCTAAGCGAACATATCATGTTGAACAGATTGAAAACAAGTCAATGGCGAATCAAGCGTTCGGCCTCTCGGAGAAGGTCTTGGACTGTCCTGGTAACAGACCATGTGTATTAGAGGAACAGATCCTTGAAGAGGATTCTGTAGAATCTACTGTTCCCGTATATAATGATGATCCACCGTGGTACTCCGTTGTTAGGACTGCAAATGGAACCTATATTCCCAAACAAAGTGCTGAAAACAATACGACTATACTTACACTTGAGGAGGTGAGTGCGATGACGGCAGTTGAACAGCTCGCTGTCCCTGCAGGTGAACAACCAGAAGAGACTCAGAAAGCCATCGAAACTGGATCGGTCACAGTCTACGGCGAGGTGATTGAGCCGTTCGAACGGCACGAGGTTCTCGAATATGAGGGAGACTACTATATGCACAAAAAATACGAAGGAGTAGGTAGCCACTGGACCGCAGATGGTGGCCTCGCCATAGCCAGAGCCATCCTCTTTCTGATCGGTAGTGGATTAGTCGCCGCTTCTGGCTGGCACTTCCGGAGCCTATACGACTAACAAAGATTGGCTACCGATCGGTCATGATCTACCTTCACTGACTGTTCACTACAGCGTCAAATGGGTCCGTGACCGATTCTATGACCCGCTCGGTTAGGATTTACTGTGGATATCAGTAGGTCCACCACGCTCTGGTCGAGTGAGAAGACTCACTTCCTCCAAGAGCGCCGTTGCTGTCTCGATTCGTTCTCTGTCTGCGTCAGTCAGCTGATCTCTCTCGAGATCGTTGAGTTGGCTGAGTGCACGATGCAGTCTGTATCCTGGTGTGTTGCGTGGATCCATTGGATGCGCCTCAGCCGATCGCGGCGCAGATAAATATGATCTGATAGCATGTAGTGAATTCCTGCACCCCAACTATCTCTTGACCGATGTCATCGGACGGTGTTTCTTGAACCCCGCCGTCTCAACCATCTCCCACAGTAGTCGATTAGTCATATTGGTTACCAGCCAGCCAACGCCCAACCCGTACTCCCACTTCACCGGTGAGCGCTGAAATTCCGAATCCAAGGACTGCAAACACAATCGTGGCACCGATCGCGCTCGCCACAAACCATACTGGGCCGGCTAAGTGGAATGTGGTTGTAAGAAGATCGAAAACAACCCAGAATACTGGAAGTCCGCCAACAATCCCGACCCGAACCCCAACTCCGCTAATTTCACCGTTCACACGCCCGATCAGATAGCCGGCAAGAATACCACCGAAAAACACCGCTCCAAGCGAGAGTTCGGATCCTGTTTGCCAGTAACTGAAGGTGGTGAATGGAAGAGAGCACAACCCACCGATGAGAGCGTACTTCCATTGGGTCATTCCGGGCTGTAGAGGAGAACCAGCTTCAGGCATAGTATTTCAATCAATGATTGGTGTTGTAAGATTATAATAATTTTCCTTACAGAATATGCTATTGTGCCGCCCTTTGTCGCGTCTCTCTGCAAACAAGACACACCCTGTACTTACCGCGATTTTCACGCCTCACTCTGAATAAAGAAACAGTGCTACTATCTACTGCTAAGCGATCATGTTCCACATCTCATTCACTCTGGACTCGGCCCATAGCACGGCGTCCCGCAGACCTGGCACTCCCAGATTGCGTGGCCGGTCCAGGTTTCGTCGGGAACTGATTCATGCTCGCTGAATCGATGCTCGGTTGTGCGTCCGCACTGGTGACACTCGAGGTGTTGTTTGGTTGGAATGCCACTATCCTGATGCTCAGGTTCACGTTCTTGAGGTGCCTGCTGGAGGGCAATCGCAGGAACTAGCCACGCATCATCACCGGCGTTGTCGAGCAGCGTCGCAAGTCGCTGCTCATCGCGAATTCCGGACCCACCCTCGTCGTAGAGATAGGTTGTTGGTTCACAGTCGCTCTCCACCGCTGATTGGTCAGTCCACGCTGTTCGATCGCGGGCAGCCGCGAGAAGTTGCTCACCGCCAGTGGACGTAATCTGTGTTGCAGCAGGAAGCACGGGCCACCGATCGGTTAATTGGGCTGCGGGCTCGTCCTCGAGATCGTAGATGATTGTGCAGTCGTCGACAGCCTGTTCGGTCGCATTCGAGGCAAGGAGTGTCGCGGCGGCCGCGCCTTTCGCGACGGCACCGTAGAACGTAGACGACTCGACAAGCATGTGAACGACGCCAAGCAGTGTCCACTCTGTTGCTGGTGCGTCTGTCTCAGAAGAGGAGTCCTCGAGATGGTTGGTGAGACAGAACAAGCATTTGGTCTGATCAGCAGGAATCGGTGAGCCACAGGAGCGACACTCGGTATCCGTTTCCGTTGGAGTGTCCGGATATCCAGTCGTCGCCGTCGCAATTCGCTGTCGATCAGGTTCGCGGTCATCATCCCTGCTGAGTGTCTCATCTGGAATATGCGACGCTTCGCCGGTCGGACGAAGCTCTTCAAAGTCAGAATCGCGATCAGTCATTGATTGGGTAGTGGGTTGTATGGTCTCACGTCTTGATCAGGTCCAGTTCGATAGAGACGATCTGAAAATGAGATTACTGAGACGCTATTGCTGGCGGAGTCCTGCTTCTCGGGCTTCACGGTTGCTGGCACAATGGATACACGCTGGCAGATCTCCATCAACGGCGAAAACCCGGTAGTAGTTCTCTGTGACATGAGATCCACAGCCATCACATTCTGGCATTATCCAAATCTATGTTGTTGCTCCAGTAAATATCTTGTTCCAATACTTGTGTAGTTTTTCTCAATAGCATTCTATTTAAGTAGGATTGACTCTTTTCTGGGTCTGGTATTGTTGCGGTTCAATAAGGTGTCCACAGTCCTCACAACGAGTTTCGACTGCGTTGGTGGTGACTCGGCCATTGCACTTGGGACATGGACTGGTTCTTGAGTCGGGTTGGATGTCTTCGTCGAACGTTGTCTGGTAGATCTCTCTGAGAGTCATGGTGTTCACGAGGGGCAATGAGTAACTCCGACTGCCCCTCACCTGCTCGTGGGGTGGAGAAACCTATCTCGAAGTAGACCGTAGCATGGTTCCTTTATTCAGGATTCCTTGCGAAACTCGCGGTAAGTACAGGCGAAGTACCTACCGTTCAGTGCAGTATGTATTGTTCAGTACAGAAATTTGATCAGATACTACATGAATGACTTTCTGGTTTTTCGGAAGAGAAACACCACAACTGCCGAAAGGAGAGCACTGTAGATGATCCCCACAACGATGAAGAGTAACATAGCAGCCCCACTGGAAGAGAATCGAAATGAGAAAACAGAGAAAATGAGGTCCAGAGTAAACCCCGTAAGATGTAGCGGGACTGTGCGTACAGACTCTATCCCCCAGATCAAAACGGTAGTTGCGAGAAAGGTGACGATATCAAGTGGGGTGACAATAGTAGTCCTCTTCATCATCTTCCAATCATTTACTGTAACCGATCTATATATGTTTTCTGTGGCAATATTTTATTCGCACATGTAGTTACCGCGGGGTTGTGTCCGAGAACTCGGAGAGAGTCGGACAGGAAACCGTGAACCGGCGGTAAGTACAGCGCGAAGAGTTAGCGCTCAGTACGGCATAACGTTTTACTACGCAAACAACACACATATGACTATAAACATGACCAATAGAGTGAACGAGTATCTACGGAAACGGCCTGTTCTTGGCACAGCGTTTTTTCTACTGATGTTTGTTAGTGGCAGTATCGTGGGGATAGCAATAATGCAGCCATCTCGTCCGCTATTCTCAATTTTGTCCGATGAGGGTGTCTGGTTTACTATTGGCCTACTTGCAGTGCCCTCTGGGCTGGTATATTTTATTGTTTCGAAGCGGACTCACTCGCAGACCTAATCGAGGAGAGACCTTTCGGTCAATACGCAGATGTAGTTACCGAATTGCTCGACTCAGTTTCAGTCATATTTCTGATAGAGAAGTCGTGTTACTAACTACTAGGTGATGGCAAAGTGTGGAGCAGATTGATGCTGTGGCGAAAGCCCGGCAGCGCAACGGCCATTGGCCGTAAGCAGCCCGGACCGTGGAGGTGGTGGGGGGTGGCGGTGACTGCGTTCACACCAGCAAAAAAGGGGCTTCACCCCGGCTATTCCCACCAGCGGCCGCGCTCGGGGAAGTGGATCGTCGACCACCCGGTCACGGCCAGTGAAACACGGCCTTCGTGCCAGTTTCGGGCAGCCTTGTGAATGCGCACTTGCTCACCTTCCTCAATCCACGGCGCGTCTGATGACTTCCAGATCGTCACGCGTGTCTGTCCACTGTCATCTGCGATGAGCCCGACCTGTGCGATGCTTGGATGCGAGGGATCCCACAGGGTTTCGACACGCCCTTCGATGCTCACCTCTTTTCGAGAAACCTCCTCGAGTTTTCCAATGGGGATGACGTGTCCGGGCGCCGTCTGCAGTTCCTCGAACACGTTGACGACCGCACTTGTCAGGTCTTGGCCACCGACGACGGCTTCACTCAACCGACGGCTGATCGCCGCTCGAGACCAGCTATCCAACTGCTTCGCGAGTCGCATCGACTGCTTGTTCACGGCCGCCAACTGCTCCTGGGTGAGTTCTGTCCGGGGATCCGCCCGCTCCGGGTCCGCCATTGGGTCCACGCTTGCCGCCCGTTTTTGGAACTCGAGACGCCGCGCTTTGTTCTGGTTCGCAGCGATCGTTCGTGTCCGCTTCTCTCGACCTTCTTGTGTTCCTATCTCGGCCTGGGCACTGATTCGTTCGAGTTCGTCCTCTCGTGCTCGAATCCGCTCTTCCTGCTCGAGGGTCGCGCCGTGAATCCGCTCATCGCTCGTATCGACGATGCCGTCTGGGTGGTTCGCATCCACCTTTGCTTGGACCCCTTGCTTGACTGTTGCCTCGAATTCCGGCGTCTCGTCGACGACCGGGAAGCCGTCTTCATCGACTGCCTGCTCATCCGCCTGTTTGAATGCCTGTTCATCGACCGTAACGACCTTGCTACTCGAGTTGTTACTAGACATTGCAGTATACTCTGAAGGCGCTCACGCGCCTGCCACCGCGATGCCACTACATCGCGGTTTTCCGACGACACCGACGACTAGATCCATCTGCGCGCTCGCGCTCGCGCCTTCGCGAGCGCCCATCTGGGCGCGAGCGAGAGCGCGCCTGAATGCGGTGTTCCAACCAGCACCGCGCGGCGTCCTGCCGAGCGAAGCGAGGCAGGGCTCGAGGCGCGAACGGTGTGAGCGCCTCGGCGACCCGCCCGGAGCGAGCGGCCAGCTTTAAGCCGTTTCTCGTGTCCGGCCCGGACTGCGGATCCGTGTCCAGCGCGACTGTCGACGAGAACGCGCGCCGCGGTGTGGCGCGCGACAGCGCAGGCGGCACCAAGCGCTGGAACGCGAAAGCCCGCGAGGGGCGCAACCGAAAACGCGCTTAATGCTGGCGTCGAGACCAGATTCACTGTAGCCCGGAACGGTGAGCGACGTCAGGAGCGAACCGCAGCCCGGAATGGTCGGTCGCGAGCGACGCGGAGGGCGGCACGCGGCGAGCGGGGCGGGCCGAATACTAAGAGCGGGCAACCAACGCAACAGCAGCCCGATCAATCCACGTGGGTGGGATCAAAAGGGGCTGGCGCGCTCGAGGAACCCCACCGACGCAAGCACCGCAACCTGTGAGGAGCGCAGCGAGGCGCGGGACTCGAGCGTGCCAGGGGCTTTCACCTATTATCGAAAGCGGTGATTGCAAGCCGCTCAGTGAGATCTACTCCATCACAGCTGGTTCAGTGACTCCTCCACACACTACAGTTGCAAACCTCTCGCTTTTTCGGATCTCTTATTCCCAATCCCGCCAGCCTTCGAAGAGGTGGTTGTTTTTCCGCCAGAGTTGGGGTTTGAGTAACTGGTTTGAATCAACTGCTGGATGATCTCGATCAAGACCAGAGTGTTCTGCTACCCAATCTCGGTACTCAGATACGTTCTGAGGCTTCTCGGGGGTGTGAGTCTCCATATCGGGCGTATTGAGGTAGTTCAGTGGTTCCCCACATACCATGCAGGGGAGCATGCCTTCATTCGGCTCTTTTCCCTCTGTCATAGTAGGGACCTGTGTCTCACTGCATGATAATTCTATGTTCTGTACTTACCGACTCAAGAGAACAAAGCAAGAATTCAGACCACTTCTGATCTCCATTTAATCGATGTACTGGGATTTCCACTCACGGCGATCCTCAATCGCTTGTTCTCCCTCGTCTGTAATCGCGTAGTAGTTTGTGCGTCTGTCGAGCTGTCCTTTTTCGACAAGGTCCTTATTCACAACCGTATCGAGATTGGGATACAACCGCCCGTGATTGATCTCTGAACCATAGTACTGCTCGATCTCGTCTTTGACATCCTGTCCAGATGGCTGGTCAGCGCCCGCGATCACGTACAGCAGGTCTCGTTGGAATCCTGTGAGGTCGTCCATGGCCCAGCCATTCAGGCGAGATGATATTTGTTATTCCACACGTACGTAGATGTAAGGTAATCCAACTAGTCGATTCTTTATACCACTAGCTGATTCTCGTTCCATTCACGCCATCCTGAGACTGTGGTCATGATGGAACGCTCGAGAGATCAGATCCAGCGCGCACGCTCAGTGGTCAGGGCCGTCTCACTCCAAATCTGAGAGTCCCTCACCACATACTGATCTTCTCACTCCCGACGGTCCTCGAGTTCGCGTTGACCACGCACTGTGATCGTGTAGTGGTTCGTTCGCTTGTCGGCCTCGCCTTTGTAGACGAGCCCTTTGTCGATGACCGTATCACGATTCGGATAAAGCCGCCCAGGGTGGATCTCGTTCTCGTAGTACTCCTCGAGTTCACCTTTGATCGAGAGGCCCTGAGGACCGTCCCGGCCGGTGATCACGTACGAGATGCCAACGTTGGAAGCGGATGAATCCACTTTGGCGCAGAAAAACTGCCATCACTGATGGCTTACTCGTCCCACAACCTGGTAATTCGTTCTTCGATCTTGTCAAGGACGACCCGCAGTACATCCCGATGATCGCTTGGCCACGAACTGTCCTCACCGGGTGTCGGGGCAGTGGGCGGAGGATGAAAGTGGTCTCGCGTATTGTGAGGGTTCGGATGCCGGTCCCACCGGCACTCCCAGGCGTGGTCTGGATGCACCTCTCGGTAATGGATTTTGAAGTCGTCGTTCGTGTACCAGCGAACAGTGAGACTCGCCTCTTCCACGGTTTCAGGATAGTACGATGGTGCGAGTGTTACATAGAGTTCAAGATGTCCACTCGAATCCGTGATCGTCGCTCGAGCGACCTGTGCCGTGGCTTGGAGGCGTGCCTGAAGAAACTCGAGCACTGGGCGGTCGATAGGCGCGGGGCTACGTCCATCTCCTGCAGGCGGCGTCATCGATGAGATTACCCAGATGCTTGGTCGGTCTCAGCGCCAGCACGTTGCTGACGAGCACGTTCGTAGCGCTTGCGCTCATCTCGAGCGGTCGCCCAGTCGGCAAGGTCGCTATACACATCGTCGATCGTCCGTTCGTCGCTTGTCTCTGCAGCATCGACAGCGTCGACGGCTGCCGGCGTTGTGGCATCGTACGTTTCTTCGTAATCTGTAATCCGTGTCGTGAGCGTGCGGACGTGCTCTTGGAGTTCGTCGATGGTGTGCTCGGCAGCGAGCTGATTGATGCGCCGCCACTGGAAGTATGCATCATTGCGCTCGTAGGTCGTCGGATGGCCATCGTGGTGCGTGACGATTCCGAGGTCGCTGAACCAGCCCAGATATTTTCGAGCTGTCTTCGGGTCGCATTCGGCCTGCTCTGCGATAGCGCTCGCCGTTGCAGGTTCGCGGGTCTGAAGGATTGTCCCGTAGATGCGTTGTTCGACATCATCGTCACGAAACGCATCCTCAAAGGATGGGGGGCCGTCTGGAGACTCTGTATTGGACATACTCGATCTTGCGCGGCTACCGATATAATTCTTACTTCGAGGAATAGTTTCCTGGGTGGATGAGGTCGGGTGTCCGTATCATTTCTTCAGTATCCTCTGTGATTTTCACGACTTATTCTGAACTGCTCACGAAACTCATGACAAGTACAGGGAAGGAGTGATTAGTATCTTCCCACCATAAATTGCAGAAGGTAGAAAACACGATACTACTGTCGTTCAGTATCAGTGGTTTCCAATATTGAGTGCTCTGACGGCCTCAGCCGGGGTGACATCCCACGCGACGAGTCGGTCCGCAGCCAGTTGCCACGCATGGTTGGCAAGGTCGGGATCGACATCTTCGGTCTCGTAGCTGAACTCTGCCAAAGCGACCGCAATCAGGAGGTCCTCCTGTCGATTGGAGAGCATCGCTGTCGTTGGCCGCGGCTTTGGATAAAAAGAGTGGGATGTTCTACCGAAATCACGGACGCTTCGTTCGGTAACGTGGCTTCCAGTCGGGCGTTGACGGTACTATTCTACTGGACGGAACACTCAAACAGCTCCTTTGACATGAACAGGTATGGACCGAGCGATCCTCGTAGTCTTCGTGACGCTCCTCGTCGTTCTTGCAGGATGTGCGGGCGGCACCGAAGGAGCCGAGGACGCGATCGGCGACTCGCAGTCGGTTGGGGATGCTATCGAAGTCGTCGAGTTGAACGTTGCGGACGTATCACCCGATGAGGAGTACATTGTCCTCCAGAACACCGCCGATGAGCCCGTTGATTTGTCCGGGTTTGAACTCCGAGACCGAGAGGATGGGCAGGTCGATGGCGGCCTCTCACCGTTTTCGTTTCCAAGTGAGTTTATCCTCGAGTCCGGGGAGACTGTGAAGATAACGACCGGTGAAGGCGACTCAACGGAGACCGAACTGTACTGGGGGTACAACGTGAATATCTGGCGAGGCGATGGCGATGTGGTTCGGTTCGTCGACGCCAATGGCCAAGTCGTGCTCGAGCACGCTTACGGCGATATCAATCTCGATGAGTCTGAGTCGGACGGCGATGTAGATGGCGGCACTGGTGACGAGAGCGATGGAGACGGCGAGAGTGCTGTCGAGGGCGAACTCGAGATTCACCACATCGACGTTGGACAAGGCGATTCGACTCTCATCATCACGCCAGCCAATGAGACGATCCTGATCGATACTGGTGACTGGCGACAGGACGGCAGTGAGGTCATCGCCTATCTCGAGGCCCAGGGGATCGATCGGATCGACCACCTGGTCGCGACGCATGCCGATGCCGATCACATCGGTGGCCACGCCGCTGTGATCGAGCACTTCGAGACGACTGGTGAGGGCGTTGGGGCTGCGTACGATTCGGGTGTCCCATCGGATTCAGCGACCTATGAGAACTATCTCGATACCGTCGACGAGTACGACGTCGAGCTGCTCATCGTCGAAAGCGGCGATGAGCTACCGCTTGAGGGCGACATCTCTGCCCAGGTGATGAACCCGCCTGTTGGGGACGCTGGGAGTGACGTTAACGATAACAGTGTGGTGCTGGCGTTCGAGTTTGGCGACTTCCAGTATTTAGCGCCCGGCGATGTCGATACTGGCGTCGAGCAGCGGCTGGTCGACGAGTGGGGAAGCAACCTCGAGAGCGCCATCTACAAAGCCGGCCATCACGGCTCATCGACCTCCTCGAGTGAAGCCTTCGTAGATGCCATCGCTCCTGAGACAGCCATCATCTCGAGTGCCTACGACTCACAGTACGGGCATCCGAGTGACGAGGTACTCGAACGGTTTGCCGATCGGGATATCGAAACGTACTGGACTGGGGTCCACGGCGATATCGTAGTGCGGACTGATGGGACGTCGATCGCTGTCGAGACGAGTGAGTCGTTCTCGACGAACCCAGCGGATATCCTCGCGGAGACACCTGATTCCGACGACGAGATGAATGCACTGGCACCCCCTCCGCTTGTCGCAGGCAGTGTGGCCAGTGGGATTGATGGAGCTGTCGCTCCTGCTATGGGATGAGAGAGATGGATGGGACCTACACTGGTGTTGTCGATCGAATTGAAGACGGTGAGATTGCTGTCATCTTGCTCGAGGAGGACGAGCAGGTGATCGAGCAAGTGGATATCCCTGCTGATCGACTCCCAGAGCCCGCCCGAACGGACGGTGGCGTGCTGTCGGTGACGCTCGAGGATAGTGAGGTCGTGTCGATGGAGTACCGACCGGACGCAACGCGAGAGCGCCGTGAATCTGTTCAGGAGAAGTTGGATCGGTTGTCCGAGCGGTTATGTGATCGCGAGGAGTGAGTTGACGAACAAAGAATCGGACGTGCTCAACGCCTCCCTGTACTTGCTGTACTGTTCGTTCGAGGATGTTACAGAACGGTTCACATACCCTCTCTGCGCTTACCCGACGAACGGTAAGTACAGGACAGTTATCGGTCGGCTGGTTCGGCGACCTGAACCCAGCCGTCGCCGCAGACGGTGATACGATACCCACGGTACTCGAAGTCGAGACCGCCGCCTGCGCCCGCAAGCACTGCGATGGCCTGCTCGACGTGTTCCGCCCGGGCGATAGTCTTGTCCTCGCTGTCGAACGTGACGATGCCCTCGTCAACGAGTTTCGGGAGGTTCGTGTGATATAGTAGGGCGTACATCTGGTTGGTGGCTGTGAACGTAGCCATCTGTGTGCTCATTCTTTGCCGACAAGTTCGGAGGTATGGTGCAACCTGAAAACGGCTGAACGGATATCGATCGCGGCGGTCAGCATGTTCACTATTTCTGCGAGGCACACTCGCTCATGCGGATTTCTAAACTGGAGGATGACAGATCTTAGCGGCTGATCTCTGCTGACGAGTCCCCGTTATGCAATGGGGTTCCAAGTACTCACGTAGGTAGGCCGTAGTAAACTCGGGAGCGAAAGCCATATTATCAATTAGTGTTACATATCGGCCAAGTGTACGGAGGAACGGATACGGAAATCGGCCCTAGCCCCGCAGGGACTACTATAACGACCACTGCAACGGTTGACCCACCTGTCTCACTAGATACCTTCGACCGAATTCCGGTCCATATCACGTTTCACTACTCGAGCGGGGAACCATGGACACGTGAATTCAATAAGGGAATGCGTGCGCGTCTCCTGCTCGGCCTCTGGGACAAATTCGGCCCCTTCCACCCTGTTGAAGGCAGTACTCCGGACGAGATTATCACCGCCGGGCGGAAGGCACAAGCGGCGTACTGGTATGCGATGAAATCACACTCACTGAGTGAGGCGGCTGATGCACTCAGCGTACAGAAATCAACGATTAGTGTCTATTCTAGCCAAATTAGGTGGACGTTCTCTGAGTAGCCCTCGCGTACGCGCGTGCGTTACATTAGAAATTTGCAGCGAGAGAGGCTTAACTGCCTGTTTACCGGCAAGCTTATATGTGGGACTATTGTGTATTCGCTTGGTTAGTGAGACGGCGAGGCAGTTCACGCTGTTCTCGCCAATCAGTAATTTTACGGACGCACTCTGGTAGAGTTATCTCTGTGTGTATTGGTAACATCATTCGCGTTCATTTATATCACGGAAATTTAAATATCCTATCGGTCCAAATTCAGACAGGTCCGTAACGACCCCCGCCTCGCCGTCTCACTAACCACCCCGGATCCTAACGGTTCGGACAAGGCGGTCGGTGGGTTGAAAAACTACGACCGGAGTCAATGCCCGCGCGAGCGGGGTTCGGTCGCAGTATGCCCGCCGTGTTTCCGGCTGTCAAGCGGTCGGACTATGACTACCTTCGGAGGTAGAAACGGTGTGCTAGTCGTGGCTCCGTGTCGCCCCCTGCCGGGAGGGCATCTTGGCAGTGATACACATGAGTGACGATAACTCAAATCCGACCGATGAATCGCAGAAGAACAAGAACGCGGACAACGGCCATAACCCCGGCGACGAGGGTGAAGGCATCCACGTCGTCCACATCGGCAGCGAAAAGGAGAAGTTCAACGCTGACACGGTGAAAGCCCGCGAAATTATCTCACTGGTTGAACCCGACGCTGACGAGTTCACCCTAGAAGCACGTAATGGTAACTCTACCGTTGAAGAGTGGGGACCTGACGACCCTGTGGACCTCACCGAAAAGCACCGGAGCCATTTCCGAGTGATGGCCCGTGGCGGGGGCAATTCGTGAGCTCAGTGAACGACAACCCTGACAGAACGGAAGCGGACCAACCCCTGAACGACGAGTGGCCGGACCCCTATATTCCCGCGAACCACGAGAAGTTCAACGACAAGTTCCGAAACGGACTGCGCCACCTCCAGAATCGCTTGGAAGACCCGATGGTCCGTCCGGTGGCGTTCGGCCGGAACCAGAACACAGTCTACATCGTGCTCAACGAAGTCGAGCTCGATGCCGACCTCTGGAAGGAGGACACGACGGACGTTTACATGAGCGTCCCCGTAAACTTCGGAACCGGGATACCCTATGGGTTCGTCACACACCCGCCCGTGAACCGTACGGACGGCAAGCCAGTGAGCCGTCAGCATCGCGGGAGACCCGATGCTCAACCGCTGGCGGACGCCCTCGGCGTATCCAACAGTGACCTCTCGTGGTGGTCCTACAAGTGGAAGGGTATGACTGTCAGCGACGGCACGGACATGACCAAAGGCATCGGCATCATCCGCCGCCGCCTCTCCGAAAAGGAGGGCCATAACGCATGAGTGGTGACGATTCAACCGCGAACGGAGGTGACGGCGCATCCTCCTTCGGGGGTAACTACACAAACGAAGAGGGTGGCGAAGCCATCTCCGACAAGACCGGCACTGAGGGCAAAACCCGGAAACCAGAACCCGACCGACTCGCCGCATTACATGGCCGTGAAACGGTGAATGCAACGGTCGGCGCTGATGAAGTACACCTGTCGATGACTCGTGAGCGGTGCCGGGAACTCCGCGAGATTCTATACCCGCACCCCGAGCACCCCCACGCTGAACTTGGCGAACGCGGGGTCATCGGAATAATCGTGCCGAGTACGGGCCGAAACCGAACCACGTTCGTCCTCCGCGAACTCGTTATCCCCGACCCAGAGTTTGAGGTCGGAGATCGTGGCCACGACGACCCGTGCGATATCTACGAGGAAGGAACCGGGTTCGACAAACGGTTTTGGTTCGACACCTCCTACCGAAGTCGAGCGACCGATGAGGCGGCTGCGCTCGAATCCGACCGAGCTGGTCTCGTGTACTTCCACACCCACGGGCCGGGCGTCGGTGTCGAACCGAGTCAACCCGATATCGATGGGGCCGAACGTGACTACCGACTCCACCGCCGCCACTTTCACGATGACAGCCCTATGCTGAAGGCCATCGTCTCGGCAAGTAGCGGTACAATCGACCGGACCGACGAGGAAGCCTACCTCCCGGAAGCTAACCAGCTTCGCTGGCATGTCCGTTCGTTCCGGCCGGACGAGCCTGACGAACCCGTGCGCGCTGGTGCAGTTCGAGTCGTTGGTCCACGCGTCGAAAAACATTCAACTGATACCCGTCCTGACGGGCCAGCAGGTGCCGGAGGGACACCCCAATACGCCACGCAGAACTCAACGGAGCAACTGTGGGGCGAACCAGGCCAGCGAATCCTTGCAGGCCTCCGAGTCGGCCTCGTCGGCTGTGGCGGTGTCGGGTCGATACTCTCTGAACACATCGCCCGTCTCGGTGCTGGCGAGATGGTCGTTGCCGACTTCGACAACATCGAGTATGGGAACTTGAACCGGGCGCAAGGAGCGACCGAAACGGACGCTCGACTCGAACGCTCGAAGGCTGAAGTCGCAGGCGAACTCGCCATGGAGAGCGCGACCGCGGACGACTTCGAGGTCCGCGTCGTTGAAGGGAGCATCATCGAAGAAAACCCTGAGGACGCTGTAGTTCCGGCCCTCCTTGACTGCGACATCATCATCAACGCAGCAGATAACGCATGGGCACGGACCGTCCTCGACGACCTCGCCTACGCACACCTCATCCCCGTCATCACGGGTGGCACCATTCTTCGGATGGACGACGGCGGGACGCTATCCCAGAGCGCAAAATCGGAAGTGATGGTCACTGGACCGGGTCACGTCTGCATGGAGTGCGCGTACGTCTACAATCAGGACGACGTATCGACTGCCATGCGGCCGCCTGATGTTCGAGGCGACGGCGCCTACGTCCGGGGTGGCGTGGACCCGGACGACCAACCTCGCGCCCCGTCAGTCATCGGGGCGAACGCGACAGTCGCCGGAATGATAGAGTACCGGCTAAAGGGACTTGCCCTCGGTGTCACTGAACGCGTCGTCGGCGTTCAACGGCATTTCCCCCGTACCGGGTTAATGGAGTGGGGTCCGACAGAAGAGTGCAAGGACTCGTGTGGACGGACAAAGAGTAATCATCTTGGGATGGGCGATGCGTTCGACCTCCCAACAGGGACCGACCCAGATCTCGCGTACCACCGCGAATCCTAGATCCTTTCCCGACTTTCAAATTTTTGAGGTGGCATTGTGTTAGAACGCAAACAAGCTGTCACTTAGCACCGGCTCAACCCCGCGTTCACTCGATCGGCCAGAATGCGGAATTCGTTGGCTCAAAGTCTACTGGCCCCGCCGCCGTACCGCATTTTCAATAGAGAAAATTGTTCAGTTCGCAGACTTACTTACCAATCGGGTGTCCCTATCATAGCTTACTCTGAATTGAAGAAACGATCCTCCCAACGATTGTTATTTGGAGCTATCGCCGAATAATCGTCCCCACAGAGAGGATGTCTCTGAAGCGGTATCACAATCGGACGTCGTCCCGGCTTGTTCTTCTCGAGTCTGCTTGATCTCTCGGTCACGCTCTGCAAGTTCGGTTTTGAGATCGTCGATCGTGGCCTCGAGCTGCTCGATACGCTCATTTTTCTGTTCGAGCGTGGTCTCCAGTTCGTCGACACGGTCGGTCAACAGTCGGTTCTTCTCGACCAGATACGCACGGTTCCTATTCCGTTCCGATTCGCCACGGCTGGCAGTGGTCGACGACTCGCTCGTTCTGGGAACAGATTCGGTTGCTGTCTCTCGAGTGTCCGGGTCGTAGAACTCGGAGGTACTCGAAATCGCTCGTTCGATGGTCTTTTCGCCATATGTAGAGCCATCTGCATAGTGGACTTCGTCCCACTTGTCTCGAAGCAGTCCCGATTGGCGGAAGAGCCGGTCCATCTGCTGCTGATCCCCGCCAGTCCAGAACGCCAACAAACAACACAGCGCCATATCTGCTTCCGACTGACTCTCATAACCAGCAGTCGAGCCACGCCACAACCGCTCGAACTTCTCACCGTTTGACGCATTCTGCGCTCGCTCAAGCAGCTCTTGGTCCTCGAGGTCGACGTTGGTATCGGCTGCGCTGATCGTCGTTGTTGTCTGCTCATCAGTGGTGCTATAGGTCCCGGATTTGTGCTCTGAGTCCGGCTTAGAATCTTGGACGTACTCACGATGGATCGCTACCAGCGCGTCCTGCCGACGTGCAACGCGAGGTGGTGTGTCCTCGAGGCGGTCGCAAGTCACGGTGAAAAACCGAGCAGTGTCGTATAGTTCGATGCTGCCACGGCGGTTCCGTCCATCTGGGAGTTCTCCCCTGATGAGTACATGGAACCCAGTACCCGACGGAGAGATCTCCGTATAAGAATCGAGTCGCTCGATGATGTCCAGTGCTGTGTCGTCGACGTCATCGCTTTCGGGATCTCGACAGTCATCCAGATCCACGCCGACGATGGGATCGTCGTCGGTAAAGACGAAGCCGATGCCATCGGCGTTCTCCGTGCCGGCGTACTCGAGGGCTGTCTCGAACGACGCCCATGTTTCGGGATCCGTCGATGACGCGAACGCACCACTCCCTGGCGTCACTGGTATCTTCGTCGGCTTCCCATCTCGAGGTTCTTCTTTCCAGCAGACCCACTGGTCGCGCTCACGTAGTTCCTCGGGGAGTACCGAGACAGTGCTCTCAGACATCATCGATCGACCTCGTAATATGCGTCCAGTTGGACATCGTGCATCCACTATCACGATGCTGACAAACACACCGACATCCAGTGGGCTGTTCGCTACCCTGTCCAACGGGGGCTACCCCTTCTATACTAGTTGGTTTTGACCCGGGATTTACCCTGAACACTGCTCCCGTGATGCGGTTTTTACCCTGAACACGGGTGGAGGGTTTACTCTGAACATTTGTTTTACCCTGAACAGAGTGTAGTATGAAGCCCAAACCAAGGCCCTGATGACTATACGCGCCTGATTTGTGATTTGATTTCTGAGTCAGTTGCTCATGTGATTCACTTGACCCATATTTGTTCATAGTTCTGATATAACTCATTGATCAAGCAGCTGGGAGCCCCCTGGTGTCAGGTCGATACCGGTGTAGACTGTCACCAAATCATCGCCGTTTTCTCTGACACGGCCACTTTCATATTCGACGACGTTCCCGAGCTTCCGACTGAACCAGACTGAGTTTAGTCCGTCAATATCGTGCTGATCAGTCCAGACCGAGTACGCCTGAAACAGCGTTTCCTTTGGGACTTGCGCTCCATCAGCTTCTCTGATGTACATCGCTGCGAACGCCTCGATACCGTCACCACTCGGATCGATCCCCTCCGACCCATCCGTTGGTGGGCTAGACCCCGTCGATGGTGTCTCCTCATCGGCATCCATCGATATTGTAGCCTGTGCGTGCTCACTAGTGGCGGCGTCCGGCCACAAGTCCTCCTCGTCTGGGTTCTCGGAGAGTGTATACAGTTCCCCCTGCTGGAATATTTTGGGAGCACCGTCCTCCGGGAGCACTAGCACAATGTAGCTGTCGCGCGAATAGTCCGCATCTGGGAGTTCGATATCGGGAATGAACGGTCGCTTGATCGGCGTCCACTCCGTCTCGAACTCGTCTTTCGAGTCGTAGACGCGAGTCTCGCCGGGTTTGTGGACGGTGTACTGTCCGGTTTCGTGGTCGTAGCTGTAGTAGGCCGGGACGCCGTCTTTCGAGAGCGGCCCCTCGTCTGGAACACGGGCGAACTCCGTTTCACCGTCTGAGAGTACACGCTCACCGTCGTCACGCGTCCAGACTGTCCGATTCGTGTCGGCCGTCCGGGGGCGAACGGCGGTTACCCCACCGTGGGCGGTCGCCCCACCGCCGAAGGTCACGACCTCGTCGCAGTTATAGAACTGCTCGGTGCCGTCTGCTCGCTCTCGTAGTGGCGGCGAGAGAATATTCTCGAGTCGCGTCGCCCACTCTGTCTCGGGGTCACCGGGCCGGACGACGAAGAGCGGGACGCGATCAGCTTCGTGCGCTCGTGTGAGGTTCTGCAAGACTTTTGCAGGTCGGTCAGGCGTCGTCGTCTCGGCCTCGATGTTGAACACGACGTCGTGGTCTGGGTGCGTCGCGGTGGCGTCGGGTTGTTCGCTCCCATCCTGTTCGAGAACATCGACGCTGAATCCGCGCTCGGTGAGTGCCCGCTCGGTATCCATAAGCACCGCATCGTGGTCGGATCCGCCTGCCGATTCGACAGCCCCCGTTTCGGGCTGTACCTCCGTTTCCCCATGGTCGGAGAGCCGCGTCACGATGTCGTCATCCTGTAGCTCGACCTCGATCAACCGCGACGCGTCACGTACATCGGGGAGGTCCTCGTACTCGTAGTCGATGTCTGCTTGGCTATTCTCGAGGCGGATCAAGAGTTCCTCGTCGACGGCGGTGACATCCACCCAGCCATTCTCGTCTCGAACGCCCTCCCGTAGCTGCATCGCTCGAACCGCTTCGGCCATTGTCTCACCCAGTATCTTCGTCGGGTTGGCGGCTTCATTGGCATCGCTGTAGATGAGGTTCTGGAGGATCTCTGCGTCCGTTAGCGGGTCAGTTCCGTAGCGCTCTAAACTCTGTTCGATGATATCATCGACAGTCTCAGTCGACCGAAGCGGTGGATACGGCGGGAACGAGTTGATGAGGACCGGCTCAGAATAGCGCCCACCCTCGAGCGGAAGTTTCGTCCAGGCCTTGTACTGATCAGTCGAGATCAAATTCTCTGCCGTGTAACCCTGAAACCGCTTCATCAGCAGTTGGGCGTCGTCGACGTCGTTGACCGAGAAGGCAAGAAGGTTATCACAGTTGTTCTGCATCGCTTTCAGCGTATCCTCATCAAACTGCGAGGGGTACTGGGAAGCGAGCGTCACCGATAGTCGCATCGAGCGAGCACGGGCCAGCATCGACTCGATATCAAGATTGTCGCTAGCAATGTCGTCGAACTCGTCACACAGGACAAAATAGGGGTCTGGATCGGTATCGCGTTCGTACGACCGGTGCTGAATGGCACTCCAGAGGTTGCGCATCACACCGAGCGTGACCATCTTCTTGATATCTGTATTCTCGACGGGCGTTCGAACGATAACGATCCGATCGTTGTCGATGATGTCTCGGAAATCGATCGTACTCTCACGATGGGCAATGATCCGACGAATCACCGAATTCTCAACCCATGACTTGATCCGTTTCAGGAGGGGACGGATCGTCTCCTCCTCCATATTCGCAATCTCGAGGCAGAACTCCCTGATGTAGGGATCCTTAACGTCGAGGGCGAAATCTTCGCGCCGCTCGGCGTTGAGCAACGTGAAGTACATATCGATGATCGAGAACGGTTTCTCCGATTTCATCATCGCCCGAGCCATTGACTCGGTGATCGCCTCCATGTTGATGCCCCAGTAGTCGGAGGTGTCGAAGACCGCTTTCAGGTTCTCGACTCGGTTTTCGATCTCGTTCTCGAGTTCTTCGGTTGTCTCGCACTCGGGCACCTCGAGGAAGTTCATCCCGATCGTCTTCTCATGGGTGGTCGAACCGGGCTCAATCCAGACCACGTCCTCGAGTCGATGTTCAGGGAGTTTGCGCAGGAGCTCTCGAGAGTCTCGGCCTTTCGGATCGAAGTACGTGAAGCCATAGCCGGAGTAGGCCCACTGGACCATCATATTCAGTAGCGCTGTGGTTTTCCCGTAGCCAGTGGTGCCCGTAATCCAGATATGGCGGAAAAGCGAGTCAAAGCGGAGCGGAACTTCACGGAAGCCCCGCTGTGGGTCCTTATCGTAGCCGACCCAGAGTGGTGCAGACGGTGTCTCAACACCTGCTTCGAACATCTCGCGGACAAATGGTCCTGCAACAGTGCCCTCCTGAGCCGTTTCGGTGATAGCTTGCTTCCCTCCGATGGAACTGGTCTTCTGCTCACCGATATCGTATGTCTCGCCGAGTTGGGATTGGGGAGCCGGTGGTGAATCGAGCGGAGAGTCACCGTCACCAGTAGCTTGTGTCGCTGGCTCGGTCTTCATACCCTCTTCGGATTTGCTGCGGTCAAAGAATCGATCAAACACCATCGTGTCCTCTGTTAGTAACGTTGTGTTCAGTGGAAGCGCTGCTACTGGTGGACTGTTCGTATTGGCCGAGATCGGCAGGGGCACGGTCACCACGTCGGGTATATCGCCAGTCGATATTCGGCGTCTCAATCTCCGCATTGGGGATGTGTGCGACGCCGGCGAGTTCGTCGACTGTCATAATCATGTGCCGGTCGATCCACTCGCGATCACACATTCGCTGAACGAACTGTCGAAGCTGCGTGGCACGTTTGCGCTCTCGCCGATGCCAAACAGGGTTGTCGTCAAGGCCCTGTTCAGTGATGGCGTTGTAGTACTTCCTGAACATCCCCGCGACGCCACGAGCACGGGCCTCGGCTTCGGCCTGTTCGCTCGAGATAGCGAGGACGCGAATGTTTACGTGGAACGCCTGTTGACCACGTTGCTGTTCGATGGTTTTCGCGGCCTGTTTGTCCTTCTCGCTTGGCGGTCGCGTACGAGGGTTGAGCCAGCCGACGGATGTCCCCTGCCGAAGCGCATGGGCGAGTTCGTCGACGCTATTGTGCTTGAACCGGTCGCCGTCGGTCCACGACTGTTTCGCAGGTCGGAAGACGACCTGCGTAACGACGGTACTCTCATCGAGCGATAGCATCTCGCTCGTAATCTCGCCGTAGGGATCCGTCTCGAAGCCCTCGCTGTTGTGATGACGAATCGGATAGTAGGGGATCTTCTCCATCTCGAGCCACGCACCGGCAACGTGCTCATCAGAGTGGATGACGGGGAACGCATAGCCCTCCTCGACCGGGAAGACCTCACTGTTGGCGTAGTTGTTCCCGACACGACGGCGGAACTTGTCCGCAGCTGCCTCGGTGGCAGCGTGCATGTAGAACTTGATTTTGCCTTCGTCGAACCAGACCTCGAACGAGTGATGGTCACTCGTATTCTTCCCACGGAAGTTCGTCGTCACATCGTGGACCGACTGTAGGACTCCAGCCCCATCCGCGATACCGTTGTTCTCTTTGTAGGGTCGGATCCGAAGCAGCGTGCCTGGCGTATCCGCTTGCCGTTGGACGAACGAATCGTGTTCTCCGAAGTTGAGTTGCGTCGCCTCGTACCGTGGCGACGAGTCTATGATCGTCTTGATTTGGTTGAGCCTAGTCATGGTCTTTCGTACCACACTTGGTTTCAGTCGTATCCTCTGCAGTAGCTGACTCCCCCGATTCTCCACCATCAGGCCGGACAGACGATTTCTCACCGTCTGTCTCGAGGAAATGCTCGACGACTGCATCGAGAACCTCCTCTTTCGTGAGATCTGCCTCGAGAAGGTGTCTGACCGCATCTGCACTGAGATCGAGACGGGTTGCAAGCGCGTTGCGCTGGGCTTCGTTCTCGACGAACTCTTCGAAGGCGAGCAACTCCGCTGGCTCGTCACGAATTGCCTGCTCGATAAAGGCCTGATCCTCAGGCTCGTAGTCGATAACCCGTTTCTCGAAGTCGTCAGCAACGATATGCAGCGGGTACGTTCCGTGTTCTTCGACGCGAACGAGTGCCTGACTGTAGCCAAGGTCTTCGTTCCCAGCGTCGGCACCCCTGACGTACCGGCGCTGCTCTTCGGTTAGCCCGATCTTGTCCGCTGTCCGATCATCTAATTCAGGGAGCTTGTGGAGGACCTTGATCGGACACATGCCGATGATCTTCTCCGCCTGCTCGGTCTCGTAAAATTCCTGAGCAGTTTGGGAGAGTAATACCATCCGAAGCCCTGCATGGCGTTGGTGCCGGAACGCTGTCTCGAGGAAATCGAGATTCGCTTGGTCCTCGAAGAGATAGTGGGCTTCGTCGATCGCGAGTTCGACGTTTCGCTGAGTGTTTTTCGCCTGCTGATATATCGTTGACAGCAGCAGTTGCATCAGGAATGTCTGGCGATCGATCCCCGATGCACTCCCTTCGATTTGACCGAGGTCAATATAGACGACCTTGTTGTCGCCCTCAAGGATATCGATCTCTGAATGGTGAGAGAGGTTTTCGTAGGACCCGCCCTCACGGAATGGCTGGAACGCAATCGCGAGTTCATCTGCATACTGTGCGGCACGCTCGCGAGCGGAGTCGGATTTCGCGATATTGTGCTCGTCCGGGTTCTCAGCGATATCACAGAGGATCCGGTGGACATCCTGCATTGTCGGTGAATTCGCCGATGTGTGCGTCGAGACATCGTCCTCGACGATCCCTGCTTGCCGGTAGGCTTCGTCGATGACGTATGAGAGGACGCCCGTCTCGGTTCCGAGTTCGATATCGCGAGCGTCGAGGAAGTTCTCGAGGACAGCGTAGACCTCGTCTTTCTTCGCTGAAAGGGGCGAAATCCCGTCACTAGAGTCGAGGACGTGTTGGGGCGTCTCGCGGATTTCGAGTGGGTTGAGCTTCGTATCGCCACCGACAGTGATCGTCTTTGCGTTCAGCGCGTCTGCGATCCCGCGGAAGCCACCAACTGGATCGACGAGAACGAGCATGGTATCGGTGCGGCGTTTCATCATCCGAAGGTGGCGCATGATGTCGCCGAACGTCTTCCCAGCGCCCGGCATTCCGACGACGAGTTCACTGTGACCCGTCTCGAGCGCCCACGGGTTGATCCGGATTGGAGAGCTGTTGTGGCCGTGATAGCCGTACTCGATACCCTCGTCCATCATCAGGTAGTTCGACGAGAACGGGAACATCGCGCCGACGGCTTGGTTCGTCAGCGTCGACATGCGGTCACGGCCAAGTTCGTTCGCGCCAAGCGGTGACACTGTTGCGAGCCCGCGTTCCTGCCAGCGACTCGCAACCTTGAGCGTACAATTCGCCGGCGCATCCTTGATTATCGACCGCAGGCGCGTCGTGTGATTATCGAGTTCCTGTTGACTATCAGCGGCGAGGCGAATGAACACACCACCGCGATAGAACGATGCTTTGTTCGCACGGACGAGCGACCGCATATACTTCGCCTGATCGATGTCTGCCTGGAGATCCTCGGATTTGAGGCTATTCGAGTCATGCTGGTTGATCTTCAAATCCGAGATCCAGTCTGCCATCATGTCCTGAGCCGACTGGCTATCGAACGGATCGAGATGGATGCTGATGTCGGTCTGCAACTCCGTATCGAGTAACAGTCGCTCGAGAAGGCCATCCGGGGGTTCTTCGGGGAACTGTTCAATCCAGAACGTGCGAACGTACGTCTCGTCGTTGATCACTGCGTAAGTCGTCTCCCAATCGACCGTCGACGGTGCGACCACCGACTGGTGCATCGTCGACGTGTCTGGCAGCTGATCGCCAGTTCCGGCGGACGAGTCGTCGATAGTGTCTTCACCACGATCGCTCGAGGCCGTATCTGACGGACTGTCGTACTCAGCCATCGCATCGAGGACATCATCGGGATCGGGCGTTGCTGGGACACCGTCGCTTATCCCGTGGGAAACGACTGGGAACGTCCCGAGTGCATTCGTGATATCGGCGTACTCTTCGGGATGGCACGTCCAGTACTCCTTCGTGATCCGAGCGAGATCGTAGGCATCGAGGGGGCTGATCGAACACCGATAGAGCGACGACCCACCACGACGGAGTTGTGTGAGTCGTGACTCGAGATGTTCTTCCTTGAATTGCTCTCGCTCAGCGTCGGTCAGGTCGTCAGTTTGGAACCGACCGAAGAGCCGTCCAATAGCAGGAAGGTCAGCAAGATAGGCGAGGACACTGTCGTCCGTTTTATCGAAGTGCTCGATATCATCGTCGTTCACCGCGGTAATAAGGTAGTACTCGCGGATCGTGGTCGTCTCAGAGTCGATTTCACCGTTGTCAGTCGTATTCGCCGCAACGTATTTCTCGAGAAGCCGTTTCAACACGGGGCGTGAGCGAACATCAGCGTCAGCGAGTCGGTTCTGATGTGCACGGACGATCTCGTCGTCATCGACCTCGCGGCTAGTGACGTAGATCTTCACTGGAAAGTCGACAGTCGAGTTGGCGAACTCCGAGAGTGACTGAACAGCCTTCGCCCACGCGTCGTCGTCCTCAAGAGCCATGTTCGCGGGCTCGACTTTCATCGCCCCAACGAGTGCGCCATCCGTTCGTTCGATGGCATGCGGGTACACTCGCTGTAGGCGAGTCAGATACCGTACTTCGCTATTGTCTTCGCCGCCGTGCGTGTACTCCTTGTTCTTGATCGCCCAGCTAAGACGAGCAGCGAGCCACTCGGTGAGCCACAAATATCCGGGCTTGACCTTGTGGAGCAAGAACAGCAGCGTCGTAAGCATAAGTCCGAATCCCAGGACCGGGATTGTCAGTGCTGATGGGATGAACGTCGCTACAACGACCGTGACGAACGCGACTGCGAGAAACAGCATGAGTTCGCCGATCGTATAGCCCTGGAAAAAGGCCGTTGTGCCACCTAATGACTGGTGGATCTTTCGCGCATCATACTCGTGATCCTCAGTGTTCGTACTCATCAAACTCACCACCTCGAGACCTTCTCTTTCGTGTTTTTGAGCCCACGCTTCGCTCGAGTCGACGCCTTCTGTGTAGCTTTGCGAGCGTCATCAGCGGCCTTATCGCGCATCCGTCCTGTCTTCGACTTCCGCAAGTTGTTGTAGCGGCCGGCGTGATCCTTCGTTGAGCGAGCCGAGGAGCCAAGCTTGTACGCTTTCGAATTGCCGCTCTGGAGCGTCGTCTGGCCGCTTTTCGTGATGGCACCAATCTGGTTATCTGCGTATCCACGGTGGACGTTTCGGGCTCCACGGACAGCTTTTCCAGAGGTCCGTTTTGCCTTTGCAGCGCCAGCTTTGGCCGCTGCAGGATTCGTTGCAGTAGCCCCTTTCTGGGCGATCGTCCGCATAGCTGGGCTACTCCAGTAGACCGTCATGACCATCGCAATAATCGCTGCAGGAATCAGTGCAAGTCCGACAAACACGGAGTAAATCCCTTCAAACGTAGTGTTCAGGTCAATTGCCCAGCCGATTCGAAATAAGACCGCTGCTGGAAGCCCCGCAAGCACCAGCCCTGGATAAATCCCAGCGACACGACGTGCCATGTTGGATGCTGGAGTGAATGGCCAAATCTCGAGCGCCCAGAGAACACCCAACAATGGCATAACTGGTGTCAGGACAAGGATCCCAATTTCTCGGAAAGCAACAATAAATCCAGCTACGACGAGTGCCACATTGGACAATACGACCATCGCAAGAATGGCGAAGATTCCTCCCAGTGCTCCTTTGATCAGCCCCTCGAAATTTGCAGTCATGTCGTCAATTGGAGCAATTGTCATTCCGACTGCGTCGATAAATTGCAACGGGATAGAGACTAGAGGGAACCAGACGAATGTCGCCATAAATACAAGCCCTAGCCGCCGCAGGAGTCGTTTCCGCCGATACTCGCTAATCGAGCCTGCCCGAAGCCCGATAAATGCGAAGGCAACGATTAGAATCATAATAGTCAGAGGCATCACATACTTCAGATAGACATCTTGGTATATACTAGCCCAAGGCTCATTATCTGGCGTTCCGATAACCATATATCCCGAATCAGATGTCGGTGCTGGAACACCAACGATCGGAGATAGGATGCCCTCATAAATGGTGTTCATGAGTCCAAGGAGCATCTCTGTCATATCCTCGACGACATCCTCGATTGCTCCCTTGACCTCTTCTCTTAGCCATGCCATCAGAGATCACCATCCTCTGACAAGGAGTCGTCTGAACTGTTATCGATAATAGTGAGATCGCACGACTGGTCTGTACCACCATATCTAATCTGTTGAGAATACGAGTGATTCTCACCAACTTGGACGATAGCCGTCACAGTTAGAGATTCAATCCCAAGTTCTCCACAATCAACAGAGCTATGTGGACTCTCGGTTCGATAAATTCTCCCACCGGAATATACCGTGGTAGTCTCACCGGGCGGTAAGAGCGTTTCGTGGTAGTACGATTTGGTCTCAGTCGAAAGGAGATTATTGATTGGCGCTCCTGTCCATTGGATCTCAGTGAGCAGCGACGGGATATTCCCCTTATTCTCAATTAAGACGGCTGCATTTTTGTCCCAGACAGGCGAATTCTTGTCCCAATCCATGTCGGGATTCTCTGCTGCCCACAGCACATCCGTAATCGTACACTCAGCCTCGAGCGTGATTGTTGTCGTATCGACCTGCTCGTCTCCATCGAGAGCAACCAGTTCGTAGTCCCCAGTGGGCACACTGTCCTCATAGCGACCGAGAATTTCGAATGATGTCGTGGTCTCACCGGTCGCGAGGCGTTGTTGATCAAACAACTCGCCGTTCGGATCGATGAGGTTGATGAACTCAACTGACGCATCATCGGCAACCTCGATCTTGAGAGTTGTGTCACCCATCTCGACAGAGGCGAAGACGTCACTTCCTTCCGCGCTAATTCCGTTGCCATCCGTGCTGTTACTGCTGTTTGATGGGTCTGTGGACGTGTCCGACGTACAGCCGGCAAGGGCGGCTGTGCTCACACCAAGGCTAGCAAGGACTGCTCGGCGAGCGATACCACTGTCGTCTCGATTGGTATTTTCTGTCATGGATGGTCTCGTAGTCCAAGGACCGCACCGCCAGTCAGGTAGTCAAAGCCGTAGACAGCCAGAGCGACCGGGAGGAACCAGAGCAGCGTCACGAGGAACAGCTGGACAAGCTTCTGGAACTTGGGGTAGTTCGGAGGAACCGTCGCCCGATCCTCGGCTGCTGAGTACAACTGATCGGCACGCCACCAGTCTGCGGGAACGTACTGGCCATCGATGAGCGACGACGGCTGCTTCTCGAGCTCAAGAACGGCAATTCCACTCGCGTTCAGTGCAGCCGATTGGCTTCCGATTTTGACTCTCCCAGTCGTGATCGGATCACCGGTCGTCGTCTCCGTGACGGTTGCCTGAACGAGCGTTCCCGACGAGTTTGCCTCGAGAACCGTCAACTCGAGGGTTGTGTCACGAACGGTTCCGTTGTCGGTGACCGAAATCGTCTCTGACTGGCCACGAACGATTCCGTGGACAGTCACCTCGTCGAAGGTCGCTGCTGGAAGCGTCTCTGATCGGACAGCGATCGACGTCGCATTCGTATAGTTGTCAACCGTCGGAATGGCGATCTCGCTTGGAAGGGACGGGCCAGCGTGTTTGCTCCCCCACGCCTCTTCGATCACTAGCGGTGGCTCGGCATCCTCTGTTGCCTTGCTCGGCATATCCGGTTGTTTCTGCGTGGGGATAGCATGGAGTTGTGCCGGACGAACGGACGAATTCGTCCGAGTCGTCTCTGTTTCCGTCCGAGACACCATCGTCCGCCAGCCGTCGACTCCCGCCGAATAGAACCGCCAGTTTCCACGCAAGCGCGCATCACTGCTAACATCGATTGCCGACCAGCGAGTTCCCGGATGGATAACAACACCAGTGTGAGTCGCATCGCTCTCGAATGCAACACGCTTCCCGCCTCTGTCGTTGATCTGTGTGACAACTGCGTGGCGGGAGTCAGTCGCTGTTACCTGTTCGGTTGGATAGTCGACCTCTGTCTCCCATGACCCCTCACAAGATCCGATCGTGCTATTGTAATTCGTGCACGTCCGGGTTTCATGCCGAAGGCGAGCGGTAACTGTCGCTTCAACGGTCAGATTCTGCGCTCCCGACAGTCCCCGATACTCGAGCGTGGAGCGATGGCCACGATCAGCGTCGAGTACCCAACTATCTGTCTGTAGGACAACCGTGTCAACGGCAGTGTCAGCAATTGACCAGTGATGGCGGACAGAGCCGCTCGTGTCATCGTCTGGGACACGGACCCGGTAATCGGCTATCGCAAGGACCTCGCCGTCTGGCATAATGTACCGCGCCGACGTGTTCCCCGAGTGCAGCACCGTCGACGGCTGGACTGCAACGATGCTCGTGTACGCATCCCGGATGTAGAGCCCATCCTCGAGGTGTGCCCGTTCTGGATGGACAGAGGTTTTCTCACCACCAGGGTCAAAGTCTTGGAGATCACCGCTGTTCCACCTCTCGACATCGTCGATTGGTTTCTCGAACGGGACGTCCGTCGACCCTGCAAGCCGGGTCGAAAACTCCGGCGCAGAGGAAATTGTGTCCCCGAATTCCTCGCTCGAGCGGTTTTGCTGATCGAGGTCGTCTGACCACAACAGCGGGAATCGTGTCTCGTTCACGCCGTAATCTGGCCCATCCGCAGGGATCGCTGGACTCGAATTCGGCTCGGCAACAGCGACACCGACAGCCAAGAACACAGCGCCTCCGCTTGCGACGAGAAGCATGAGGGCAACGTCGATCACACGTGGTGTGGTCATTGGGATGCAGGCAACCGCAGGCTCTGTTCTGATGGGTCAGAATGGTTTGACACAGTCTGAGAAGCCGAATCCCATCTGACTTCCAACCTTGTCAATCAGTTCAGGTGAGATCAGCGCGAGGACGATGATCCCGAACCCGACACCCGACATCACGAGTCTCTCTTTGGCCTGATTCTTCTTTTCGGGATTCCCACCGGCACGCATGTACGAGAGGCCAGCTCGACCGACGTAGAATCCCGTTGCTGGAAGACCGAGACCAGCAACAGCTCCGAAAACGATGCCAATGCCGGTCTCGACACCGGTTCCACAGTAGACGTCACCCACATTCGACTGGGCAGCTGCTGACCCGGAAGCGAGGGCGATGAAGGCCAGCCAGACTGTGAGTGAGGTCACTGCCGGCACGACTCGCCTACACGCTTGTCGGAACCCAGCCAACAAATCAGGGCATTCAGTCGACGCATCTGACGACTTACGCGGTGAATTAGTATTCATTAGTGTAACGGTCTGTATGGAATGTTTCGAACAGCGCCTCGAGAGCCACACTAACGGGGGCTGCTTCAGTTCGATCGCTCACCTCACCTCGAGGACTCCGAGAACGAGTCTCGTCGAAGGGCGTCTGCTTGACCAGTCCGTCTTGGGACCTAGTAGGCGGATGTGGCTCGGGTTGTGGGAGGACTGATACTGCGTCGATCAGTTGGACCAAGCCACTCATAGTGTCTGCATTTTGCATGGTTCATTCACCATGGGAGTTGAACACACAGAACACTTATTGAATATACTATATAAAAATTTCCGGTGGAACTTACTAATGGAGAGGGTTCAATCTTCAAAACCCGCTATCACTCTCAAGAGGTGCTAAAAAGAACGATAGGTGGCTGCTACGCATCGTTTGAAGGTTATTCATCGTCCGGTTGTTGGCGTCCCCGCGGATGTATTGGAGAACGCGATCGCTCATTCCCTGGTTCTGTATGAGCGTCGTGAACACCGTACGGAAGGTTTGAGGCGTGGACTTACGGTGAAAGCAGGTTTCGCCCTCGGTCATCACGTTCGCTTTGACTGCTGCTTTGCGCACTGCCCGCTGAACCTGTGTGCTGGAAACACGGTTGCCTCGAACACTCAGGAACAAATATTCCGAATCGGTGTCCGGATGAATGAACTGATATTGTTTGATGGCGTGTTTCACCTCCTCGTCGATCGGGACGACCGTCTGGCCGGCACCCTTGCGCACACGGCCGTCATCGAGCATTAGATCGCCCAGTTCGATTGAGAGTGCCTCGTGAATCCGACAACCCGTTTTCGCCAGCACGACTGCAATCGCCTTGTTCCGCGGGTCAGCGATATTGTGGGAGATTTTCTTCGCATTCTCCCCCATTGCGCAGTCCGGGCGCTCGCGAGACACCTGCGGGATCTCTTCGAGTACGACGGCGGCGGGATTGCCGGTGATCCCCTCGTACCGAGGACGCTTCATTGCCCAGCCGAAAAAGGACCTCAGCGACTCTAGGTATCGACGCTTCGTGTTCTGTGAGAGATCGCGGGCGGCGGGCGAACTGATATAGTCCTCGATGTGGCGCACTTCGACGTCTTCGAGCGCAACATCTGGGAACTCCTCGTGGAAGAACGCACATAGGGTGCGAGAGTAGGCATTGAGTGTCCGGCGACTACGTCCCATTGCCTGCTTGCGCTCGATAAAGTCATTGACTGCGTCGTGCTTGTTTTCATAAATCTTCTCGCGTGTCGCCAGTCATGCACTCACCTCTTGCCCGTCATCGAGGTCGGATGCGAGTCGCGATCCGTAGCCCTGCTTGTATTCGACTTTCCCCTGATCGGCGAGATCGAATAACTGCTCCTCGACAGCATCCTTGACAACGCCCACGAGCACTCCGCTGCTGGTGATCTCGTTCAATAGGCGCTCGAATGGTTGATAACGATCAGTGAGGAATGCGGTGACGAACTCCTCGAGCTGCTCGATCTGTAGTTGCAGCTCTTCGACTTCCGACTCGTTCTTGTCGTAGGCAAGGAATCCCTCTTGATGAAACGCACGTGCCTCCTGAATCAATTCGTAGAGGTACTTCGACCGACTCCATAGCCTTGCTCTTCTGCCTCTTCCATCCACTGTTCTGCGTGCTTGCGACTCAGGTAGATGGCGACGTAGGTCGTCTCCTCTGACAAGCCGACTTCGGTCTCCCACTCGGTCTGCTGTGGTTCTTCGTCACTCATTCGTGTCTCACAACAGACAATCACAACTGAAGACACCTAGACGTATGGATAGATAGGTCTCATATTTTGACCGTGGATATAGTGACTGTAGCGTCGTAAGAAATATCTGTATATCGTCTGATAGCAGAATCATGAAGACCCGTACCGAGACACTTGCGTCCCTGTATCAGGACGGCCTTTTCGATGTTCCCTCGTATCAACGGAGCTACTCCTGGGAAAAGTCACAATTAGAGGACTTGATTGATGACCTTCGATATCTCCCAGAGGACTCCTCCCACTTCTTTGGAAACATCATCCTTGACGAGCAGGATGACGAATACAGGACAGACAAGGGTAGACGTTTTGATAAATACGATGTTGTTGACGGTCAACAGCGCCTTACGACCGCCCTCATACTTCTCCACGTCGCCACACAGTTTGACGACGTGGTTGATGAAACTGTGTCAGAGGATAGCCTGGTTTACCCTGTTGAAGAACGACCTCGTCTATTGCCACAGGACCAAGATGAGGAGTTCTTCCGAGACAGCCTGTTCGGGGATTCAAATCTTGAAACGAAAACGCCCTCACAGGAGCGTCTCGAATTCGCATACGAGTTCTTTAAATTCCAATTTGAGGACCCCCCATCGGATATGTCCGTCCGGGAGCTATCTGAACGGTTGCGCTACGATTGCAAAATCAATATCGTAGAACTGGATGACGATTCCGAGGCAGCATCTATCTTCGAAAGTCTGAACGACCGTGGTAAGCCTCTTTCCTCGCTGGACAAGACGAAGAGTTTCCTGATGTATATGGACGACCGGTCGAGTAACCGGGGCGCACTTGAGACCAAAATCAAACAGCGGTTTGGAGGCATCTACCGCGAGCTATTCGTCCTATCAAACGGTCACGAACGAGTCAACGATTTCGATGAAGACAGTTTCCAGCGATTTCACTGGGGAATCTACGATGGTTACGATTCAGACGAGTACTACAATAGCCTCGACACCCTGAAAACCCGCCTACGGAACGACTATCGGCAGGGAGACTATGAACAGGTTCAGTCTGAAATAGACGAGTACACACAAGACCTCCGGGAAGCCTCGTCTGCCTTCTCAGCACTATTCCGACCACCACAGCGTCCCGAACCAGTCCGGGCACCGCTCAAACGTCTTCTCGAATTGGGTCGGGTCGCCAACGTCCTCCCGGTACTGATAGCGGCACAGATGGAGTACGGTGACGACGACCCCGAGAAGATGGTCAAGATTATTGAAGCATGTGAAACCCTCGCGTTCAGGGTATATGCAATAGACGGACGCCGTTCGGATACAGGACGCGGGAAACTAGTTCGTCTCGCCCACAGCATCCATACAGACGATGAATACGACTTTGAGGACGCTATCGAACGACTTGACTCCATTACCAGAAACTACACGGCGAACGAACGGTTCGTCCGGAAACTACGTGACCCAGAATTTTACGACTCAGTTACCAGTCAAGACACCCGATACCTGCTGTATCACTACGGGCAGAGTTTGGAAGCAGCGGTTGATGAGCACGTTGAGCACAACCTCTCGCAAATCCTCTCATCAGATTTCGAGGTGGAGCATATCCTCGCACGGAAGCTTGATGAAGAAGATGTTCCCGCAGACCTACGCGAAGAATTCGTTGATTACGTCCATCGACTTGGAAACCTCACGACAGCCAGCGAATACTGGAACAAGACATATGGGAACCTCCCGTTTGAGGACAAGAAGACTGCAGAAGGCGATAGGGAGAAGGCATACGAATCATCCAGCCTCCGGGTTCAGCGGGTTCTATCCGAATACGATGGGTTCGGAAAAGATGAAATCGAAGAACGCGAAGAGGAGATAATCGAGTTCGCGTTGGTAGAATGGGATGTCGAACAGCCGGAAATGAGCGGACTAGAGCGGGTTGTCAAAGAAGCAAGCGAGTGAGCTGGCGATGTCCCATCGAAATCGGTCAGTATGGCGTGAGTGCCCGGAGCGCGGTGAGAAACAGAAAGTAAAGCAAAGTGACTGGGCGACTTGCTGAAACTGCGGCGAGAACTTCCGTGTATAGTAATCTCGGACTCGTCGTAGGTGGTAGAACGTGCGAACCTTGATATTTCGAGGTTCGGAATAGTTCGGATAATATGGCTGAGCGAGCGTTCATGGTTCGCGCCGGGAATGACAACGAGTTAGTCGGGGAATTCGAGTCTCGTTCTCTGGTCGCTATCGGATGGGAGGAGTTGGGGGATGTTTCTGATGTCCGGTCATACGAGGAGATGAAAGCCCGGTTCAACTCGACTGACGAGTATTCCGAGCACAATAGTCGACGTATCGCCCAGAACGCTGGGCAGGTGAACCGGTTCGCGCTTGAGATGAAGGAGGAGCATCTGGTTCTGAGTTACGACAAGACGGAGCGCGAGTATCTCATCGGAGAGGTCACGAGCGGGTACGAGTGGAAACCAGGCGACCACCCACCGGGATATCCACACGTCAGGCGTGTCGAATGGAAGGACACCGTTTCGCGCGACGAGTTCACGACCTCAACGAAGAACACGCTCGGAAGCACGCTCACGGTGTTCTCGCTTGACGACTGCGTTGATGAAATCACGGGCGTTCTAAGTGGAGAGACACCTGATGAGAGCGAGGACGAGGAGGACACCGTACCATTCGTCGACGAGGTGGAGAATCAGGCAGATGAACTCATCTCCGACATTCTGGCGAACATGGACCCGTTCGTCTTCGAGGGACTGGTCGCCGCAGTCTTGCGAGCGATGGGGTACCACGCGAAAAAGACGCGAGACAGTCAGGACCGCGGTATCGACGTAGTCGCTCACCCCGACTCGTTGGGATTCGAAGAACCATATATCAAGGTTCAGGTCAAACGCCAACAGTCGAAGGTCGGTTCCCCGGACATGCGAGCGTTCACAGGAGCCCTTGGGAATGGTGAGCGGGGACTGTTCGTCTCGACTGGGGGATACACGAGTGAGGCGCAGGATGCTGCACGGAACGCTGAACAGCGGGTCACGCTCATTGACCGGGATGAGTTCATTGATCTCCTGATCCAGCACTACGACGACCTCGAATCCAAATATCAGGCGACAGTCCCGTTGAAGCAGGTCTATATCCCCTCACAGGACCCGCCATTAGAAGAATGATTGAAAATAAGTTAAGATGTTGTCACCACTATAGGATCGCTAAACATCTCCAATTTGTATAGAAAGTGAGTCACAGTACTGTAGATGTCTAGTCTAAACACTATGGTAATTGATCCAGGTCACGCTGGAAAAACCTAGCGCGGTCCTGTTCGATCTTACGTGTTTTCTCGTTTTCACCCTCAAAGAATTCGATGATATGCGGACAGAAGTAGTGGAATAGACCGATCAGCTCTTGGAAATCTGGTATCGTGTCGTCGGAAGCATCTAATTGGAACAACTTATATCGATTCGTAACTCGTGTTGGCCAATCACAATCAAGTCGTTTAGAGCTATTTGTGTGTCGTTGAATAAATGATTCCCGACTAGGATATTCACGTAGTGCACCATCAAGATGTATACACTTACGAAGGTCTTCAGAAAGAACGGCATGAGTGTAACGAGTGTAGTAGTCTAAGTAGTCGTTTCGCAATTCTGTTCCGACACTATAGCCGATTCCTCGTCGCGGGAGAAGTTCCTCAATTTCTAAAATCCATTCATCACCTCGGTTCTTGAATAAAAATTCTGTCTTGTCTTGAATACCTTCGTCATAACTTTTAGATCCATGGACGATCAATACTTCTGGCTCAAATGAGGAACGAACTGCCTCTAAACTCTTCGGCCCAAACCAATGACCTGCCAAGAACATCTCTTGAGCGGTATCGCGCAATCCTATAGAATGTGGATCAAATGCTACCCTGAGTTCAAAATCTCCGTTCCACTTTGAGAAAAGGTTTTGAGTGAATCGAAAGTTATAGTAAAGAGAATGAGGCATAATTAAATAATGATTTTTGTATTCCCAACCATTTTTGTTATACTCCACTGGGTATTCAACTTGTACGAGTCCAGTATCTAGATGTTCTTCTAACTCTGGATACTCTTCGATAGCTCTATTTCGCTTGATCTCTACATCAATATCCCAAAGGCCCAGTTTCTGCAACTCGTCGAAGTCTAAATCCACCCGTTTGTCAACCATCTGCTCTAATTGGGATGCATGAACTGATGGATCATCTTCTACGAGTTGTTTTAATTCATTGTATTCTTGGTCAACTTTTTCCGGCACATAATCGTCCCAAAGTAAATTGGTTCCAGAAATATTGTGCCTCTCACATAAGTCGACAACATGAGATAACTGTTCTTCGACTCGTGGATTCATTTATGTATATCACGAATCACATACATAAAATTCACTCGGTAGAACATTGATAAACGGTGCCGCTATTTTGCCATCGATCGGCCCCTCGAAGACAGTCCACTCGTCGCCGTCGTGGGCAGCCACGAGCCACTGTTGACGATCGTGATCGTCGACAGCGATCAGTTCGTCGTCGAAATCAAGTATGAGATCGACCACTAATTAATATTCTAATATTAATACGTTGGATCTATTGAAGCAGGTGGCTATTTTGAATCGAATGCTTCCGCAAGCCGATCACGCATGTACTCACGGCGATACTGTCGCCGTTCGGTCTCCGAGAGATAGTTTTTCAGTACGACACTCGCGTCCGAGCTGCCCTGATCCGCTGCGATCGCGTCGAGATTCTCGAGCAACTGCTTTTGGGCATTCGCATACGCCGTATACCAGAACCGCCGGCCCATTTTCGAGGTTGGCGTCTCGCCACGCACCCGAACCTCTGCTCGCTCGGCGACGCGCTGAAAGCGTGCCTGTATTGTCTCACCGACGACGTGACCGCTGTCGGCCCGCTTCGAGGGGAACAAGTGGCCCGACCATTCACGGTTGGCGCTGCCAAGCGCATCGGTTCGATCGGCCAGCGTCTCACGCCCGTAGAGCAACGCGACTGTCCCGGGTCCGTTCTTACGTTCCTCGAAATAGATGTGTGGATCGTCACCCTCGAGGACGAACTGGGAGACGTGCAACGATGCAACTTCGTTGCGACGCAAGCCCCACCCACAGAGGGCCAGTACCAACAGTTCCTCGTCGGGACTCTCGACGACGTCGTACAGCCGCCGTACCTGCGTACTCGACAGCGTGGGGTTGTCGGGTTCTGATCGTTCCCACCCATACTCCATGTCGATGGTCTCGGCAGGATTGTACGCGGCTTTCCCACGGCGCTGGAGATGTTCGTAGAACTGCGAGACGTCCCCGAGATAGCGGAGCTTCGACGCCTCGCTGTTTAAGTCCAGATCTAGCTCGTCAAAGACTGCAAGCACGTGTTCGATTTCATCGGCTCGGTGCTCGAGGTCGTCAAGGCGATCGGCAAGATCGGCGCTGCCATGCACGTCTCGATACAGGCGCGCATAGGTGGCAAGCCGCGAGCGTTTCGTCTCGACTGTGCTGTCCGCGAGATTGCGTCGCCGAGACAGCGTGCGGATATACGACTCGAGTTCGTCGATAGACGTCTCATCGTCGATACCCCACTGGTAGCCCTCGCTGTCGTCCTCGAAGTAGCCGACGGAGCGAAGGAACTCCGTAAGCGTCATGTCGTGTTGTTCGCGCAGGGCGTCTTGGAGGCCGCCGTAGCCCGCCTCGAGGAGGTCACTGTACGAGGGTCGCTCGGAAAGATCGACGCCGGCCCGTCGGAGGTCGGGTTCGATTTGCTTGTTCCAAAACGAGCGGAGTTCGTCGGGGGATTTGTGCGACCAGCGGATTCGTTCGCTACTCATCGGTTCTCCACTCGAGAAGGCCGTTTGCTCCGGGGTCTGGTGATTCTAAGACTGCCATTTCTGTACGTCTCTGTTTTCGTGACAGTCACTAATAGTTATCATGTATTTAGTTGTCGCCACTGGACAACTAATCTACACTCTATAGCCGAGAAAGTCGACTAAGTGGTGTAAACCACATATCGCTACATAAATCTCCGTCAAATCTGAACGGGCGGCTTGTGTGTCGAATCCGCCGAAAACAGCCGTATCGAGATTCAGCAGGACAGATCGAGGGTTGATAGCGGCGCTACGGTTTTACTGGCAGGCATAGCCATCCTCCGTGCGCTGCGCAAGATCCTGGTGTACGAGCGAGGTAAGAATCGGCAGCAGCATAAGTTTCGGCAGGACCAGCATCTGCTGGAGTTCGGTCGTTGTTGCCTCCTCTGTCACGAGGAGCGCCAGATAGGAGAGTTTAGCTTGAAATGATCGAGCTTGGATACTGCTGTGAACTTCTGTTCGGATACCCCGATGTCTTGTGAACTCGTGAACATCATAGCCAGCAAAACCGGCAACGACTTGATATATAAATACATAGTAATATCCGTGTACACGCTTCACGGTATTCATCACCAAAGAGTGTTTTCTGGTAATGTCTATGATAGCACTAGAGGTGCGATCAGGGGGTAGACGGTCTCGCGACCAGCACCATCTACTCGGTGCGGCATTTACTCATTTGTTCTTCTACCGCATCTCGCTCTTCACGGTAGGTTGCAACATCGCGAGATGTCAAGGAGCGATAGCCCAGAACTCACGTCTCAGCGCTATGCGTGAACGACCAGAGGATCAACGGGAATAGCCATAACCGCATTACGGTCTCTCGGGATGTGCGTTGACTTATTCTGAATCTTCGTCCTCGGCTGTATCCTGCTCAGCCGATTCGGCTTCCTCTTGGAGCATCTCCGCGAACTCAGATTGACCGACAAATCCACCACCGATACCGGCTGCTAAGACATCCTGCCGATGACTGAGCCAATCCTCGAACGACTTATCTGTATCGGTATTGAATGTGTATTGATACCCAGTCTGGGGCATCTCAACCGGGTCAACCGTCTGTCTGAAATTCAGCCACTGGGTCGGGTCTATCTCCTCTGCTAAGAGTTGTTCAATCACGGAGATGATCTCGTCGTCCGAGACCTCACGACGCAACACCGGATTAAACTCCTCCATGACGCCGTCTGGAGTTTCGTTCGACAGGTACTCGAGATAGAGAGTGGTACCGATCCACAGCTGTTTGAATGAGTTTAATCCACTATCAGAAAGCTCCGAGATAGCTTTCACCCAGCCGTAGCCGACATGCCCCCAGTCGGGGAAATTCACACCAGTTTTCAATTCATAGCGGAGAAATGCACCTGTGAGCTCGGCAACGGAAATATAGACCGCTTGGAGAGCGCGAGCTTCCGAATACGAATCGTGGGCACGTCCTGGATAAGGTGAACTCCAGTTTGTAGTGTCGTCATCAATCGCATCAGCTGTCGAGTCCACGAGTTCCCGCAAAGTTCCGGGGAAGTAGTTGATGACCGCGCTTGTGTACCTTCGATCGTAGTTTTGATTCTCGTCTCGGACGTGAACCGAGTTCGCCAGCTGCCATCCCAAGTAGCGCGTCGCCTTACCTGTCCCCTTCCACAGACCAGCCTCAGCAGCGTTTTGTAACACATCCTTCGATGACTCGATCGCCTCTCCCCGCACTCGTTCATCGATACCGTCATAATCCAAATCGAGAACGAGATCCGAGAGCCCTCGCACAGGGAGGAGAACGGGTCGATCCAGCGATTCGTCAACACCAGCCTGCCCGATTGTCTCCAGGGAACTCACTACCTCGGTCGCGCCCTCCTCTAATTCCGTCGCAACAGCGGTCTCACCGGTACTCGTGAGTCGATTCGTACAGAGGTCCTCTAATGAGTCGCCGACAGGTGCGGCCTCCTCAAGCATCTCTACAGAACACTCCGCTAAGAGTTCGCTCACCCGTCGGCTGATGATATCTAACCCAAGATAGACGGCGGCAGCATCTCGTTCATTGATCTGTGAATTGATGACGGACAATACAACAAGGAACGGATCCGGTTCACAATGATCATCACTTGACGCCTCTGCTTGATCGATAATCTGAGAAGCAGTCAAATCGTCCTCCAGTCGATCTAGAATTCCCTCAGGAGTACTCTGTTCCAGGGTGCGGTCGACAAAGTCGAAGAGTGAAACAAACGAGACAATCGCCAGAAGTCCGGAAAAATACATCCACAGCTCTATCCAGAAGTCGTCTACATACCCGTAAGCGAACAATCCCAAGAGACTGATGCCGATCGAGACAGCGAATACCCCGACTGTTCGCAGATAAATCGTGTCCGAACGGAAGAGGTCGGGGAGGCGGGGAGAATACTGTGAGGTAGACAGCTGAACGCCTAAGATCACCACCGAAAAGACGATCGCGAAGATCGAGGCCTGAATCCCTGCCAAGGTAGAGAAGATCGACGTCCCGACGGCTGAGAGATCCATATTCAAATAGTACGCATAGACAGGCGGGATCAGTAGCGCCAAGACGAGGGGATAGCGGAGTTTATAGAACGTCTCGTTACGCATTCAGTTCAATTGCGAGTTGGCTGGTATAAGACGTTACTGGAGTCCGGGGCAGTCAATTCACGGCTCTGGGATCGTAGTAATCGTCGATCAGCTCAAGCGCTCGTTCAATAGTCCGCTCGTCGTACAGCGTATCCTCCGAAACAAGACTCACCCACTCAGCTTGATTTCGAGCCGATTGTCGAAGCAGCCGTTCTATTTGCTCGGCTCTATTGAATCACTAGACGGCGTCAGGATAAGTCGGTAAATCGAAGGAGTTGAAGCGGGTGAGTGGCAGTTTGGATGAACGTCACTACCCGCTTCACTGGAGAAATGGTGTCGCTGGCCAAAAGTTATTGCGACGATCGGGACGAAACTGCCGCCGCTTTCCGGCGCGGCAGTTTCGCCGAATATGCGATTATTTCCCTCCACGGGCTGCGAATTTTCCTCGATGAGACCTACGAGGTGATCATTGAGCGGTTAGAGGTAATGCTGCCAATTCTGGAGATCGTCGGCCTTGATCCCGACGAACTGCCGCATCCATCGACGTTGAATAAGTGGTTCGACAGGATCGTCATGGAGGTGTGGCGAGTGCTGCTGCGCCACTCGGCGCAGCTGCACGATCCATCGCCACACGTCGCCGTCGATACAACCTACTACGAGCGGTCTCCGGCGAGCAAGCACTAATGCGACCGTACGAACTACTGCGTTCAGACCATCGAAGCGACGAAACTCGTTGATACTGAGACGCAAGCAATCTTAGACGTTCACTGTACAACCACACGAGAAGGAAGCGATGCGGAGGTGTGTTTGCAACTCGCCCGCCGATACGCGGGCGAGTTGCGAATGCTTGCTGCCGACAAGGGCTATGACAGCCAGCCTCTGCGTGATGCTCTTCGAGAACCGGGTATACGCCCTCCCGTGAAACATCGTGTGTTTGCTCCGTACGATCATGCTCACAACGCCCGCATCAACGACGAACTCTACAACCAGCGATCAATGACTGAAACGACGAATTCCTCGGTCAAGCGCTCGTACGGCTCCGCCGTCCGAGCGCGTGAGTGGTATCGTGAGTTCCGTGAGATTGTCCTGATGTGTCTCGTCTACAATATCAAACAGTACGTAACCCCGTGATACCAACGCCGTATAGCGATTCAATAGAGCCATGTAACGTATACCGATATATGGTTTGTTGGGACAGGGGAAAGTGAACCAGTATATGGTCTGATCTCCCTGCTGCATCAATTCCACAGACCAATAAGAATATTACCCGTGCCAAATTAGCCTGTAGCAACAGGAGCAGAGAGATCACACTATGTCCCCCACTATCACATTTGGCCAAAGTGCGGCTGAAACAGTGGCCAGTGAATTCGGACTTGAGGTCGGAGAAGATGGCTATCTCGTCGATGAAGAAGGCGATCCCGTCATCCCTAGTGGGAGCGATGAGCCGATGACTCTCGAGGAGTTTGCCGGGACGGGTGTTGGTTCTCGGGTATTCATAAAGGGCGATTTCAACTCCGTCTCAGAATACGTCGAAGAGCACCGTTCTGACATCTAAGATGGCGGATAGCGGAGAAGAAGAAAACGCGAATCTCGTTGAGACAGCCATCCGGCTGGTACGATCTGAACAGGTTATCGCAGTCAAGGACCGAGTCTTCGAGGTTGCTACGAGAGGATTCAGGGCTGTATTTTCACACACAATCTCCGCTGACGAGGGGCCGAAGACGATCTACAATCAGGATGTTCTAGAACATCCAGAGCAAGAGATAAAGATCGTCGAGAAGGGTGAGAGCATCGAACCCTTCCAAGAAATTGAGGTCGATGGTGAAACGGTCATCGAGCTCAATCTCGACGCCTTTAGTGAGGAAGGCAAGCGAGAAATTCTGGACGAGGTCATACCAACGGAAGCTGACCAGGGACGTTTTCTCAAACACGAACAGGAGCAAGAATTTGAGGTCGCCGAACAGGCCCGAAAAGATGAGAAGACCAACGAGATTTTGGACTACTTCTCATCGTATCTCTCTTCTCGCCAACTGAAGCTACTGCGTAGAAGCCAAAGTATCCGTATTGCCTGGGAAAGAGAAGATCGATATACTCCCCGGCGAACGATGCAAAAATGGAAGAACGATCTGAAGCAACAATTTGGCGACTCCGCTAATATTGTCTCAAACTTCTGTAGCTCTGGTTACTACGATGAAGGAGGAGTTCTTCGGCACATTATGGACGACCTCTCCTCTGAATACGAGGACCCCGAACAGATACAAGAAGAATACGAGGAGATCGTACTAGAACATCCCTTCGTCATCTATGTTGGAAGATACGATACTCCAGAAAGAGTAAAAGAGCAAGCCCGAACACGCATATATGAGTACGATTCACACGTATACACAATCCCATACATCGATATACGCGCTCAAGGACGCGATAATAGACAGACTGCGGAGCAAGCACTGGAACGGCTTGAAGAGGAATTTGCAACCCTTCCAGTCGAAACAATCGAAGACAATCGAGAGTTGGTCTATCGTATCGATCCAAAAAGTGCGGAGCCCCTTTGAGATATGTCCGCAAGCGATCTCAACGACCTTCTCAATACCCCAAAGCTGTTTCTTTTCCTGCCAGCAGTCAACCACACACTGCTGGTAGCCACGACGAGCCGGAGCTATGAGTTTGTTCTCTGTCTGCTAGCCGTCGCTTCATCAGCTGTTGTTTATAATATACTGGACGGGATTCCCGTTGATCAGGCAGACAAAGTGAGCCTCTCAACGACAGCAATGTTTGTAGCGAGTGGTGTTGTCTGGCTCGTGACTTTAGGGTTCAGTCTTCTCAGACTCAAAGACGCCTTTCCTCAACAGTGGATACTCCACGAGGTGCTATTCTTTGGGACGGTCGGATTCGTTTTCGTCGTTCTAAGTCACCTCTTTTTGCTAACTGAGGAAGAATATGAGAACGTCCTTTGATTTGGGAAAGAGATCCTCAAGTTCGTCCTCACTCGAGGGGTCAGACGTTCTCTATTGACGGACATCTTGAGGGAACGGACAACACCCAGTGAGAAGAACGGTAGTGGTGAAAGTAGTGGAATTAAAGAAATCTAGACACTGCTAGATTGAACCCTCCTGTTTGAGTGCTTCAACTGGCTGCTGATTGTCGAGTGCTTGATGACTGCGGTGGTGATTGTAGTAGGCTGTGTAGGCAGTCAGCCAGCGCTCGGCGCTGGCCTGACTGCCGTTCCATGTTTCGTGGAACCGCTCGATTCGCATCGTATAGGTCTGAAAGAGCTTTTCAACGATGTTGCGGTCAGTATAGTTGAGATTGCCGCTGAGATTAGTTCGGGCAAGTGCAGTCAGGTAGCCCATGCCATCAACGAGAAACACCGCGTCTGCGACGCGGTGTTTCTCTTTCAGTTCCTCTAAGAACTGTTCAGCGGGATCTCGGCCCCTGTGCTTCGAAAGTCGTGCATGGAGTACGACTTTCGAATCGACATCAATCGCAGCGTAGAGCCACGCTTTCTCTTCGTTCCCGAGTTGAATCTGTTTCTCATCGACCGCGACACGGTCTGGCTGTGCTGTGAAGTCTTGCTCGTAATAATCAGCGTAGGCTTGGTACCAGTGCTGAATCGTGGCTCGGCGTCGTTCGACGCCGAACCACTCACAGAGGTCTCGACACTCCGCTAACGAGGCTGCTCCAGCATGGGCAGCGCACGCCGGCCTGATCAGCCAGGCTGGCGTGCGCGTCCGATCACTATCCAAAAATTCCACATCAGAAGAACCCGTTACATCGACTTGGAGTTCTTCGAACAGCATGTTCCCACTTCCCTCGAAGAACTCCGCTCAGTTCAACCTCAATCTAGCAGTGCCCCTTCCCTGTATGAATGATTTCCTAATCGTGTTCTCAGGAAGGTATTCGATTAGACTAGTTGGTTAGGCCATTTCATTAGACCATCCAGATGGTTTTTTCTCTTTTAGGATTATCGCGACATAGAACCAAACCATTCAGATAGGATAATCGGTTAGGCCAACTCAGTAGCCCATCTATAAAACTTCATTTTACGAGAGGCGTGTTAGTCAGTTTCAGACGCGGTCTGTTCTACATATGAGTGCTCAAAGAGGCAGCAGAAGCAGTCTTGGAACAGTATTCGGGAAGTCAGTTGGACAGAGACCGGTCAATTGAAGCCACCATGATCTATGCCGGCGTCTAGGTAAAGAGGTGTATTTAGGTAGACTAATCGGTTAGGCCAATCAATAAACCCACCTGGGAGGACTAGCGAAAAACTATAATCAATCAGTTCATCCGATAATACATGCTTACTTATGCCACGTATTCGGAGGCTGGCGGCGTTGGAAAGACAACACTTGCTGCATCACTCGCTGACGAACACACCCGCGTCGGTCGCAACGTCCTAACAGTCGACCTTGATCCACAGTACGGATCGCTGACTCACTTACTCGGCGTCGATGCCCCACGCGACGATGGCGACGCAGACAACTTGGCTCGCCATTTGATCGACCGGCCGAAAGGAGACTTCAACGAACTCATCCTCGAGACTGATTTCGGGTTCGATGTCGTCCCAAGCCACAACATGATGGAGCGACTCGGTGATCTCCTGACTCGAGCCGAGCAGATGGCCGCCGATCTCGACGAAGACTTTGATCCAACCGACCAGTTGCGACGTGCGCTCCTCGAAGCTGGCGTCCCCAGCGAGTATGACACAATCATCATCGATCCGCCAGCAACTGCGGGACCTCACCTCTACAACGCAGTGAACGCGACGCGATCGCTAGTGATCCCGATCGAACCGACGGGGAAAGGGATGCAAAGTATCTACGGCCTCGAAGAGCTCGTCGACGGCCTTGAAGGCACCATCTCGAACGGCGATGAGCAGGTCGAGATCGGAGTCCTCGCGGGAGTCCCGAACGGCATCGGTCGAACAAGTGACCAACAGGAGTACCTCGAGGAAATCCGTAACCGCGGCTATCCAGCACCGGTCGCGATTCGTACTCGGGAGTCGCTATTCCAAGGCTGCTGGAAAGAGCAGTGTACTCCTCGCTACTACGTTGAGCACCACCGTGGTCGGAAACGCGACCATGAGATGGAGACGCTCGAGAAGTTAGAGCAACTGGCTGCAGAGATCACAGAGGTCGGTGAACGATGAAGAAAGGTGCTGGCAGCGATCCGTTTAGCGATAACGTCGACAACACGGATGACCAGAACGAGAAGGAGGACGTCGACGACGTTGTCGATAATGCCCTCGAAGAGGAATCCGAGGATGAAACGGTCACTGACGATGCCGCTATCGAGGAAGTAGTCGAGGCTGCTAACGACGAAGTCGTGCCAGAGCTCCCTCAATCAGGCCGTGATGATGGCGGTGTACCTTGGGTCTATACGCGGGACAACGTCAAGCAGGAGCGAGATATGGTCCAGTTCTATCTTCGTAGCGGCGTCCAGGATGTTGAGGGAGAACTCGTTGACGCGGTCGAAGACGAACTCGGGACCAGCGTCTCGAAGACAGACGTTCGAGAGGCTGCGTATGTCGCTGCGATGCGGCGGCCAGAAATCGTCGCTAAAGAACTCGAACGCTGGGGCTTCGAGACCGAGTGAAGATTTGGAGAGTCAGTCAGCGCAGCGTTAGTTTTTCGCGACGGATCAAGCCATCGTTATCCTATTTTCGTGCTCTCAAGATTCGCGTATTGTTTGTCAGTCCAACAACCTTTGAAGACCCAGAGGGAGCACCTCGAGTTCACGAGTTCGACGCCGCACGAATCAGTAGCCGATCCTAGGAGCAGCCATAGTGAAACCCATACGGATTTTCATTCGGATATTGGACCTCTGTAATCCCACTTGAGGCTACCACCCTTACGACTGACAACGTACTTGTACGGACCATGCAGTTTGCCACGCTGACATTTGCAGTTGTCTTTGCCACAACTTACCTTCTTGATCACTACGGTCCCTTCGCTCGATTCTTTGACGGTTTCGATTGACTCGTCCTCTCCAGCGTCAATGTCCTCGGTGGCGATGTCCCGTCGATATGCGAGCAGTTCGTTGATCCAGTCTTGGAGAGCCTGCAAACTCTCGTCGTCTTGCTTTGGGACACCCTCGGCGAGGTACTGTGGAAGGGAATCGGGAGCATCAGGACGAGTTGGCATTGTCTTACCAAACAACAGAGGCAGTATCAGAATAAATGTTTGGTAAGACTGCGTTTGTCCCCTCCACTATTTCCGAAGCAATCGCCACTGAGAACACCTCAAGACAGAGAGTATTGGAGAATCTGATTGCATCGGAGATGGTGGTTTATCTATAATACACACCATTGTTTCCGAAGCTATAGACAGAGGAGCCTCAACCCCTCCACCAGTTCCGAAGCTTCGCGTAAGTTGTCGTGAGAATCTGTAAGTCGAATGTTAGCGGTGACGGTGAGGGTGCTGTATCCCCGATCTCAAGAAGCTGTGGAAGACAGTGAGTAGGGCAGGGTAGTTCACCTGGGGATACTCATTGAGAAGACCGGAACAGATCCGCAGTGAGTGAAAGGAGGACAACCCTCCACCGTTTCCGGAGCTTTTGCTAAGGGAGCGTTCCGAGAACCCTCACTCCACCGTTTCCGAAGCTATCTCAAACAAAGGAGGTGGTAGTACTAGAAAAGAGGTTTATATTACCGGAAGATCCTATGATCCACATATCGTGAACTACTAGAAAGCAACATATAATATATCTATAGTGTAGTTGATCCGGCAGTGCGGTTACTGTTTTACTCACTTTCATTTAAATCTTGTTCTTCTAATAGACCCTCTCGGAAAGAGGGGGTCCCTTTTCAAACGAAAGCTCCGGAAACAGTGGAGTGAGGGTGTATTATAAAGTACAAGGGCTTAGGAAATGGTGGTGTAGGGCTGTTTTATAAGTATCTGAGCTTAGGACGCTTCGGAAGCTAAGGAAGCAGTGGCTTTATCATGTCATGTTGTATTGTAATCTCTCATGGGGATGTTCCAGCGAGATCGTCAAGTGTTCGCGGATGCCGAACCGCTTGACGACTCGTATGAGCCTGAGGATATCCGTGAACGAGACGAGGAACTCGAGAAATACCAACGAGCTCTCCAACCGATCATCGATAACCGTCCGACATCGAACATCTTCCTGTACGGAAAGACGGGAACGGGAAAAACCGTCGCGACGAAATTTATGCTATCGCACTTGGAGAACGATGCTGCCGAGTACGATGATGTTGATCTCTCAACCGTCTGGGTCAGCTGTGAGAACCTGTCCTCGTCTTACCAGGTCGCAGTCGCACTCGTAAACGAGCTTCGTACAAGCCAGAACAGAGACCGCATCAGTACTACCGGCTATTCCCAGCAACGTGTCTTTGATATCCTCTACGAAGAACTCGATGCACTCGGTGGTACCGTTGTCATTGTCCTCGACGAGATCGACAACATTGGAAACTCCGATGATATACTCTATGGACTTCCTCGAGCGCGGTCGAACGGTTATGTCGGCAACGTTCGCCCTGTGATCGTCGGTATCAGCAATGACTTCCAGTTCCGGGATAATCTCTCGCCGAAGGTCAAGGACACACTCGCTGAAAAGGAAATCCTCTTTCCGCCATACGACGCGAACCAGTTGCGCTCGATTCTCGAACCACGCGCTGAAAAAGCGTTCTATGATGACATCCTCGATGGAGACGTGGTTCCGCTTTGTGCAGCCTTTGCCGCTCAGGACACTGGATCGGCCCGACAGGCGATCCGTCTGCTTCGTGAAGCTGGAGAACTGGCTCAGGCTGAAGATGCCGATATCGTGACCGAGGAGCACGTCCGGGATGCTCAAGACGAACTCGAGAAGAACCAACTCTATGAAGGGATGCAAGAACTCACGACACAGGGGCATGCAGTCCTCTGTGCACTCGCTTATCGCCAGGCGCTCAACGAAGTTCCTGTCCGATCTCGCGATCTTTACGAACGGTATGTGAAGATCTGTGATAGACTTGATGCTGATAGTGTGAGCGAACGGCGTGTTCGCGATCACCTTTCAGATATGAATATGCTTGGCCTCATCAACGTCTATGAACGGAACGAAGGGCTCTCAGCCGGTCGTTATCACGAGTATGAGCTTGATGTCCCGTTAAACGCAGTTCTCGAGGTTCTTCTCTCGACGAACCGGTTTGAAGAGGTGGCAGACATCATTCAGTCGATGGCTAATGACAACAATCTTCTTCAGTCAGATATCTCTGATTATTGAGTCTGGAGCTTCGGTGATTGGAACAGTTCGGTAGTCGCTGAAAGCTCCGGAAACGACGGAGGGTCCGGGCTCGCTCAAGAGTTCTGGAGATCGCGGAGAGAGCTCCATTACGAATTGCGGTGGTTCATAAAAAACTCTAGTAATAATTCTGCTCGGAAAAACTCAACCATCACTGATATTGGTCAGTCTCGTGACTATTGAATAAACAGATTGCATCGGCGACTGTTGTTTCGTCCAAATACCCCCTCCACCGTTTCCGAAGCTATAGACGGATTTTTCAACCTCGTTACAAGTTCCGAAGCTTGACCGTGGTTGTCGGCAGCCCTTCGCAGTGGTGTGATGAGCACTAATCCAGTTCATTGATAGTTCGCCAAGCATCAAACGTGAACCACGCTGAACGAACCGCCTTCCAGTGCTTCAAATGGCATTATATCGGCTCTGAGTCCATGTTCTGGGCTTTCTTCTATACTACCTGTAGACCCGAAATGTTCGATATCATCGTTCGAGTACCTCAACATCTGGATTTGTACCCGTTGATCCGGCGACCGCTTTCGCACGCTCGAGTTCACGGATCTCTCGCTGAGCCTGTCGTTCGAGCAGTTCGTTCCGCCGACATCGTTCACGAGCCACGTCGTCGACGACGTCCTCGCCACCGATCGTGAAACGCTTGCCACGGTGATCGATCTGCTCGAGCATCAGTACCGATCCTCGGCTTCGTCCACTGCAGCATCTCGAGCGTCCGCTTGGAGGTGCTCGTAGCGGACCTCGCAGCTGTCCGAACAGAACCGACCAGCATATCCTGCACGATCACGAGCAGGTTCCGAACACGTCGGCATCCGGCACTCGTCGCGGTCAGTCATCTGGCGATTCCTCGGTTCAGGACCTGAGTCGTTTCAGTGGCTGTCGATGTGATTGCTATCTCTCTTTGTCTCATGGGTTGCTGCGGCGGACTCCTTTCGAGGCCCCGCACCCCTTTCGGGGGGTAGAAACCGTCTCGAGTGCCGAGATCACTCGACAGTCAGCGGCTGAACGTGCCATCCGGCGCAGGGACAAGTCCCGTGCGGATCTCGAGGTCGACACGCCGAAGATGTTTGCAGCCGTTGTCTGGCTGGCGCTGCTCGAAATCAGGACAGGTACACGTTGTTGCCTCGATATCGACCTCGTAGGTAGCACCACTCTCACTCTCGACCTCGTAGATCGGGCCCATTGTCGCAAAGCGGACGTCCAACTTCTCGTTCAGTGCACGGCGCGTTCGTGGGTCGTCGATCGAGTATCCACTTGCCTCGAGTGCGGTCGGTGGCTGGGGGTTGTCACAGGGGGTGGTGAACTCGTCGCGATGGTTGCGCTCTTGGCCGCACTTTCTGCAACGCCAGTAGCGTGTCCGATACTCGTAGCCATCTGTGGGATTGAGTTCGTACGGTGTTGGTTCCATACCTGGCAGGCACTCGTCGATCGCGACGAGTTCGTGTCCGTTCAGTCGGGCAACGTCTCCTGGATAGCTGCGGTCTCGGTCGCTCGTATACTCGTTTGTCGGTCGGTCTCGATGCGAGTCGCTCTGGAGTGGTCGATCTGTACTCATTCGTGGCCTCGAGGCACACGAGTGTGCGCCTCACCCTCTCAGGCGCAGAAAAACTGGTTTGTCATGCTTGGTCGAACGACTACTGGTAGCGGATTGGCTCGTTGAGCAACGTCAAGGACTTCGTGAGAGCAGAGCCGTCAGCGCGCACTGAGTACGAATTCGATCCGCTACTGTGTTTGGTCGGCAGTCGAGCAACCGTTCACTTCTTCTTGGCTGAGCCAGACTGTCATGTCGTCACGTTTCTCGTGCTGTTTTAGTTTGAAATAATATATTAAGAGAGTGATATTCAACCTCAATTGTTTAGCCTTACAAACTCAGACAACATGTATATACAGAGATAGTATGTGTACTGTTTGTGTATATATACAGATACAATAACAACAAGCGATAACCCAATCGCGTAGAAGATAGCTATAATACAACTATTAACCCAATTTGACTCTGATATATATATTGGATCGTATGGGAGTAATCCAGTTTGTTGAAGTAATATTATGATGAGTGTAGAGAACCCAACAAAAAAACATGCCGTCACTAGGCTTCTGCATAACATGCGAACGCTGTGATGGATTTTTGCTGGAGAATTACCACCTGCCCATACTTGATTTAGCATATATTGATATGCCGCATTCATCGCTCCTTTATCAAAATCGTCCCCCTGCTTCATTCTATATGTTTGTCCATGGTCTAAATCCAAAGCAGTGTCCAAATGCGAAAGGGATTTATCCACTATTGCCCTGTCAATATCAGATTTGTTTCTAGCCCACAGAATCTCTTCATTTCGAATTATTTTTGTGAAGACATCTACTGAATCAGTTAGCCCTGCTGAACCTCCTATCAGTTCTCCAAGGCCGTTAAAAAACATTCCGAGAGTAAAGGAGACTACAGTCAGATAGATAACAAAGCCGGTTAGCTGTGGTGCTATCCCTGTAGGAAGAAAAGGGTAGAGAAGAGCAGAGGCAAAGACACCAGGGATTAGAACTCCAAAGAAGGTGAATTTATCAAATACACTGGACTGTGATAGGGACATGTTCCTACTATGTAGGGAATCCCAGTAAAACTCTTGATCCCTGGATTAGTGTTTTAAGTGTTCTGGGAGATTACATGCAGCAGACGAGTATGCAAGTGAGAGAGACTGCTACCAAACCAGCGGAATTCTCAATTGTAGTTTGTCTTCATGGAGACGAGACAGGCCCAAAAGCAGGCGTTGAGAGATTATGGGAAAAAGAAGGAATAAATGATCTTCCGCTTAAATATATAGTTGCTAATGAAAGAGCAATTGATAAAGACGTAAGATATATTGAAAACGACCTAAATAGGGCATTCCCAGGCGGAGATGAAAGTTCATACGAATCTCAATTAGCACAAAAGATATTAAATGAAGTTCGCGGGACTAAAGTGATCGATCTACATACGACTCATTCTGGCCAAGAACCATTTGCTGTTATTGGTCAAGTAAATTCCACTGTTAAAACATTAGCCTCAGCGACAGGATTAGATAAGGTTGTAGACCAAAGTATCTATGCATCAGGTGGATTGGTCCAGCACGTAGACGGGATCTCGGTTGAGTGTGGACAAGTAAACGACGAGGATGCATCTGATAATGCCTATGAAATCACTAAACAAATATTGACTAATTTTGATATATTTTCGGGAGACACTACAACTTCGAATCCAACAGTATATCAAGTATATGACTCTATCCCTCGACCAACTTGTGGTGAAATAGAGATCATTGCTGAGAATTTTACAAGGTTAGAGCCCGGTGATGGTATTTACAGGCATGATGGTGAACAATTCTCCTCTAATGAGGTATTTTGGCCCGTTTTACTCGCGAAAGAGGGATATGATGATATTCTTGGATACAAGGCCAAACAGAGGGGATCACTTTCAGATTACTGACTTGAGGATAACATAGAAATTCACTCTTTGATGGTGGCACGATCCCTCGTGCCGTCGTTGACGACCCGAGTTATTTTCCCGCTGTTTGCGAGTATGAAACAGTCTGGGAATGATCTCTGATCGCTGAGCTGCCGAGTCGCTATCAAATGGTCAAACGTATTTGTGCGTAGGGGTGGCAGCGTTCTGTATGCCCACAATTGAATTCGAGGGTGACACGATCGAGGCCAACACCGGCGACAACCTCCGTCAAACACTCCTCGATGCCGAGCTCACCCCTCACAACGGGAAAGCACAATACACGAACTGCCGCGGCAACGGGATCTGTGGAACGTGTGCTGTCGAAATTGTAGAGGGCAAGGTCGCTGATCCCGCGGAGAAAGAACTCCGTCGTCTCAAACTCCCACCTCACAGTCCCGACTCCGGACTCCGGTTAGCGTGTCAAATCCCGATCAAGGATGACCTCGTCGTCCAGAAACACCCAGGCTACTGGGGCCAGAAAATCGAACACGATGATATATGATCAGGGTGTCATAGAATTTTTCGCGCATTTCGTCTCTTTGATTCGGTCGGGAAAGATATGACTCTCCTCCGTCAAAATGAATTTGATTCTTTCAGCGGCGCTTGAGGTTGCTGGACTCGCAGATTGATAGGAATATCTGACAGAGAATTCGTCCAGATCGAGACAGAGTCCTAATGACCGTCTCTTTAACTGATCAACCAATAAGACTATACCCTCCAGCCCTATTCTACAAATATGATCCAGGGAATATCAAAAGCTCCTTCGAATAGCATCCAGATACTCGAGAGCGAACCGATGTTCCAGATTGGGAAGGTGGTTCTACATGCAAACTGAGGGCACGCGAGCGATTTTCACCGCTATTTTCGCGGGCTCGATCGTCCTCGCCAATATACTAGCAGCGAAACTGACATGGGTCGAATTGCCTGTGATCGGTGGCGTCGCGGTCCCAGCAGGGTTCGTCGCGTTTGGTGTCGCCTATCTAGCGTCAGACTTGCTTGTCGAGTACCACGGACGCGAGTACGCGGCGTCGGTCGTCAACGGGACTGTTATCACGCTCGTTGTAGCGTATACGCTGGTCTTCGTCGCAATTTGGATGCCGACAGCACCGTTCTACGATGGACAAACGGCATTTGTGGCGACGCTTGGTGACTCGGCATCGATCATCCTAGCGTCCGTTGTAGCGTTAGCAATTGCTCAGCACCTGGATGTCCGACTGTTCTCGAATCTCAAGTCACGAACAGGCGGTCGACATCGATGGATCCGAAACTGTGGCTCGACAGCTGTCAGTCAGGGTGTCGACACAGTCGTGTTTATCGCACTCGGATTTGCGATCTTCCCTGCTCTCGGACTCGGTGGTGAACCAACGTGGGGATGGGCACTGCTCTCGATCATCGTCGGTCAGTATCTAGTCAAGTTGCTTGTTGCACTCCTTGACACCGTTCCGTTCTACGCGGTGACGGAAGTTGTTGAACAGAAAGCCTGAGAGGAAATTACGAAACTAAGAATACTATGTGATCTCGGGGTACGACCTCAAAGACACCAATCAGATCGATTCTTCGACGAACTCAGCGGTGATCTCTGACCGCTGTTCTCGTGCTGCTGCGTCAAGAAGTCGGCTACACACGGAGAGAACCTGACGGATATTCCCTTGGGATCGCTGCAAAATCATGTCCAAGCCGTCCTCCGTGAACGGCTGGACTCCGGATTCTTCCCGTCTACGTTCTTGATTGAGATACTCCTCGACCAACTCATGGAGATGCTCGTTCGTCAGCGGCCGAAGTGCGACTTCCTGACCGATTCGTTCGCTAAACGCGTGATACTCACTCATCACATCCTGCCACACCTCTGGCGCACACCCAAACAATAGACAGAGTCCATCGCTGTTCTGATCCATCAGATGGCGAATGCTGTTCAGCGTCGCCTGCTCGTCTTTGGACGAAAGTCGGGCGATACTCTCGAATTCGTCGATGAAGACAAACACAGCCGTATACCCTAACTCGAGCAGCAAGTTCTTCAGCGCCGTAAACGCCCGCACGCCCATTGTATCGTCGTCAAGGGCAGTATGGATCTCCATCTCTTTTCGCTGCTCGTATCGAATCCCTTCAGCTGTGAGCCACTGCCAGGCGTACAGATTCGTATCCTCGTACACCATGTGAACGATCGCTCGAGCAAAGTCTGCGAACTGCGTCACGTCACTCAATCGCTTGATGGCTACAGGAACGATCTCGGAGAGAAGCACATCTCCATCGTCGATCAGCGAACGCATTGCACTCGCTCCAACTGGGTTCGTCTCGGTAACGTCCTGAGCGATCGACGCGAGATACTCGTACGCGATATTTTGTACCTCAGCGAAGCCGAGGTCGTACATGAATTCGTGGTAGATATCGACGAACCCCTCTCCCGGCTGAGCAACGTAGCCAACGACGACATCGTCTTGATCCCGAAGGAGCGACCGGGTGTACTTGAGCGTATGCGATTTGCCGTTGCCGTACTTTCCAGTGACGACGAGGTGTTTCGACTTCCCCGTTGAGAGGGTCGTTGAGACTGTCGAGCTGATCGTGTTCGTCGCTTGCTCTTGGCCACAGTAAATTTCTGGATCTTCCGCAGGGACGGGACTATACGGGAACGGGTTCCCTGTGAGTCCGAACTGGTCGTAGTCTTGCGTCTCGTCGGTGATGTCGAAGGCTTCGCTCATGGGTCTGGTGTGAATGTGATGTCGCGGTCGTACACTGCGAGGTAGTAGTACTGTTTGTCGAACTGTTCGAGACCGGCCATTACCTGTTGCGTCGATTGCGAGGTCGAGACGAGTGACTCGCCGTCTGTGAGCTCGATTTGCTTGATGCCGAGTGCTGAATCTTTGGCCTCCGTGTCTAGTGGCGCCCCCGAGAGCTCGAGTTTGCCAACGTTCTCCCGGCAGAGTTTCGAGAGGCCTCGATCAAACGCCTCTCGAGGACATCCAAGCCGTTCACAGGTTCGCTCTCGGAGCCGAGGAATCGAGAGATAGCGCTGTCGCAGGTCGACACCAGCTGTCTCTTCGAGATCATCGTAGACCTCGAGGAGGACGTACTGGAAATTCGGCGGCACGGTCTCTCGATCGACGGTGTAATAGTCGCCCGTGAAGGCGTTTCGTTGAATCCCGCCGAGTCGTTCGCCCCAACTGCCAACGACCTCGATTCCGGTCTGGTTGAACGAATAGGGCGAGAACTCGTGTGCCTCTTCGAGGTGTTCGAGCAGTTCATCGGGACCAACCGGCTCGAGTTCGGACAACGACTCGGTGAAGGCACCATAATGCGGGCTTCGAACGGCTAAGATTTCATCCGCTTTCGCCCAGTCTTCGTTGCGGACTGCGTTCAGAAACTCCTCACCGACAGGGGTCGTCCGATAGATCGCGTCCTCATCACCTTCTCCATCGTATTCTTCAAGAAGCCCAATTCGAGTCGTCTCGAGGATCGTCTCACGCGCTCGGCGATGTGTAATATCCAGCGCCTCTTCGACCTCGTCAGTCGTTTTCCCTGCTGTCTCACAGAGATGGGTCAGTTCTGTGAGCCGGCCAAGCGTAACGGGACGGACTGTCGGACGTTCAGACGTCACGCTAACCTCCGAACTTGCTGCTTGGCGATTCTGTACGCCCGTTGTGTCACCTCGTTGCCCTGGAATCTGAGATCGAGATAATTCTCGATATCCTTGCCAGCAGCCGCGACGTACCGAAACCGACGTAACTCCGCTGCCAGGGCCCAGAGATTGTGTCTGACCAATGCATCGCGATCGTCTCTGATATCATCAAGCGTTCGAGAACCGCAGACGGGACAGGGACAAGGAAGGTATTCGAGATCGTCGATATTCCACAGTTCTTCGCCGCCGAATCCGGGAAGCAGGTAGTTTCGATTCCCGGCGCTTCGAATGAAGGCGGATGAGTCGAAACTGTCGACACCGAGATACAGCAAGAGCGGTTGATAGACCAGGCCGCCAAGCCCGTAGACGTGGAGGTGTTTGTCCGTCGCAGTGCGCGCGGCCAATACTAGCTTCGTGACTTTTTCGTAATCTGACCGAACAGGAACAAGACTCCCAAGCGCGTAGCCATCAAAATCACCACGACTTTCTAGATACTGGATGCTGTTTCGAAGCGTCTTGGGGTCATACCCATGGACACTTGCGAGCAGAAGTTCGTCACCGTCGTGGTGATCACTTGCCTCTAACGCGAGTTCGATACTCTGTTCGATTCGGCGTTGGTTCTCCGCTGCTCGATTTTCCCGCGAGAGGGGGATATCCACCGTCCCGAAGATATCTGCGTCGAACAACCGTTGGGTCTCGAGTGTTTCTCGAGGCGTCGTGTCTGGTTCTGTTTGACTGAAATCGTATCCGCCGCTATCGGCGTAGACGATCGTATGCTCCGGGACATCCATCTCCTCTCGGAGTGATACTCCATTGGTTAGCCGATTCCACATTGGGTCCCGGTTCCTGATCGCCCGGGCGTTGATCATCGCGGTCGGGAGATCCGGAATCGTCCCTACGTATTCTGGTGTGTTGTCACTCGATCGCTTCCCGAGATTTCGGACGGGAAAGAGAACTGGAGTCTGCAGTTCTCCATGGGGAAGATCGAGCACCCGTTGCCGGTACAGCATCGGGTTTTAGCTCAGCTGGTCGCCTCAAGGTAATGGTCATACTATGACACGAAATGATATATTAGAACTAGATACGGGATCTAGAAATCGGTCAAGTCTTGCTGCGATGTCGGCTCAGAGAGGCACGCCGATTCCACATCGTCGAGTGAATCAGGTTCATTGTCGTAAGCGAGATTGTTCGCGAAGTTTTTCAGGTAGTTCCCCTTGAGCGCGACGACGATCGTCCCTTGTTCCTTCGCTTGTTCGGTGCGTGCTGGGATCGAGATGACGTTCTCGTATTGATCTGCCACCTCTTCTTGATTGAACGTCACGCCGAATGTGTCGGCCGGCAACGCAGACAGTATGTCGGACAAATCCAAGGCACGATAGTAATCGCTCCCGAGTGCGAAGAAGACGATATCATAAGAGGAAGATGTGATTGCGTCACGTGTTCGCTCCGAAATCTCGAGGGAGGCCGACCATGAGTCAATCTCACTTGCAGTCATCTCTGCAAAAGTGGCGTTGTACGGTGGGAGGTCCTCACGCTCTGCAACGAGCCCGAATCCGGCACTGATGAAATATCGATCGACGGTGTGGCCATCGGCTCGAAGCGAGTCGACCGCTTCACTGATGTACTGCTGCTGTCGGCCATCGTAGAGTTTTCGTGCCGGTACACTGACGGCTTCATCACGAGCACGAAGCGCATCGAGACCTGTGTCGTCGATCTCGGCCGCGTCGAAGACGGCGCTTTCGTCCGGGTATGATTTGCTGTTCGAACATTGGTCGATAACGAGTATATCCATGATCAGAACTCCATTAGCCCTTTTTGTACCATAAACTCCGGCAGGAACTCGCTGTCGTATCCGAGGCGGTCGAGAACAGCCGTTCGGAGTTCCTCCGTGTTCGCATACGATTCGACAACGCATCCATTGTCTTCAATCGCCTCAATCACGTCCTGCGAAACCGTCTCCTCGGGGTCGTACAGGAATGCGTTCTGGTAACGTGCGCAGAACTCGCCGACGGATGTTGCCATAGCTTCCGAGTCGTATGAAACGGTTTCTGTCGGCTCGGCCCACCACTCGTGAACGCCAGTTCCGCTTATTACGCCTACTTCCGCTACCGGTAGATCGTGGACATCGGACCAGAAATCCGTTCGTTCCGTGAGGAGGTGGGTTTCGACCGTACTGTTCTTCGTGATCGCATCGGTCGCCGGCGTTATGACGAGTGTTTTCGGCAGTGCTTCTCGGAACTGATCGTAGAACCGTTTCGTGTTATGGAAGCCGCGGCGCCGGTTGCGATTGTTCGCACGGAAGATCGCGACTTCGATCCCGAATTCCTCACAGATTCGGCAATCGCAGTCTCGCCACGGCTTCTCTCGAAGCAGTGTCTTGTACTCCTCGAGTAAGTTCTCGTCGCCGATCCACGACGCGTAATCCTCGACGAGTTGCCAAACCTGATCGAATGTCGCAACTTCTCCTGAATACTCCTCACGCTGCTCGATCTTGTCCGCCTTTCTCGGGAACGTTCCCTCGAAATGCTCTCGAGCAGTGTCGATCAATGTTTGGTACTCTTCAAAATCGACCGGCGATTCAGGATCGTCTTCTCGGAGTAGTTTGATTATCTTTTTCCGGAAGGGGCGGCTGAAACTTGCCCGCAGCTCGCGGCCGTGGTCGTAGTCATCGCGGAAGTGCTCCTCGATATCGCGGAGGAGACGTTGATCATACTCGTCGTCGTGTCGATGGGCTTCTAGATAGGGAGATAGGTCGTTGAGCGCCTGCTCTGCTTCAGCGGCCCACTCTCGAATCGCTTGTGAGATAAATTCATTCTCGTCGAAGGCACGCAGCGAGTGAAGCAGCTCTTGTCCACGGAGTGCAGTTTGGAGTCGCTTGTCAAGCGGATCCCTGTTCGATCCGAACCGAACACGAAGCGCGTCGTAGCGCTGCTCGCTGTCGAGATGGTAGTTGTCGCCGCCGGTCCAGGCTGCCCGAAGCATGCTCGCACTGTCGAAACTCGACATCCCGGTTCGCCCGACTGTGTCGAACGCATCGGTTTTTGCGAAGCCGAACACGTGTGTGTCGACTCTCGTCTTGCGGGCTCGCTCGTGCTCTTTTACTGCGTTCCCGACGCCAGTAACGATATCACGAATCCTGCTGGCATTGGTGCCCGCGACGCCACCGATTCCAAGATATTGGTATCCGAGGTCGAGTACTTGATCTGCGGCTTGTGCGTACGACATCGGATCCCAGCCCTGGATCGCAACCATGAGACGGAAGGAATAGTCGTTTGCGTCGTAGAGTTCCTTCATCTCCGCGGCGTTTTCGAGGGTTAGCTGGTACCGGAACTCCGTGTCGTCTTCTCGGTAGACGGCCCGCGGATCGTCTCGTAGTCGTTCAAGTACGGCGGCTGGATCGCCTTCGAAGTCTTCTGGCTCAAACGGGGCGACCGACGAGACATCGAAAATCGTCGAATCGTGATCGTCGACGTATTCCGGCCACTCCGTCGGCCATTCGTCGATCATAACGTCGACTTCGTCAGTTAACTCTTCGGGAAGGTCACTCGGTGTGAGAGTAGAGTCAGCGAACGCACGCTTATCCAGATAGAGTCGGGTTTCGTGATCAGAGCTAAGCACGAGGTGATCAATCGTCACGCCGACTGTAACATCGAGTTCGTCGTAGAACGCCAGCATCTCGTCGTTCCCGTAGGGGGGGAACGGGAGCGATTTGTAACCCCAGGCGCCGCAGTCGCTGATTGTTGGGAGCCAGTCGGGTACGTTGAGCCCCGATTGTTCGGAGTAGACACCGTGAGATGTGAGTTGGTCGAACTTCGTCGCACTTTCTTCAACTTGTTCGCGTGAAATGAGAACGCCGTCTATCGGGGTCGTTTCGTAGTCAAAGATGTCCCAGATATACTGCAACTCTCGCTCGTCCTTTCCGAGTTCAGAATGTTCGTCGTGCTCGAAATCGTAGTGAGCGTCGACGTTATCATCCCATTCAGGGACGTAGAATCTCACAGATGATATTCACCACGACATGGTTGCTCGCTCTCGCATATGAATCTCCCCATCCCGTCGAACTGCCCTTCGTGAGGGGTTCTTGACTAATAGCCTGATTTGTGTCGAACCCTCAGCATGTGAATGTCCTATTCGTTCTAGGGGCAGAATATCTTTGTCTACCCATCTCCTTTGGGTATCTGGACGGCAAACCTGCCGCGTTGTGGGATGCGCGGCGGTTCCAGATGAATCGTCGTCCACCTGGGAAGCTTGGGAATCGCCATCCTCCATTGGTGGCATCAAGACTTCCCTTTCGAGAGGAAACGTTAATTGTAGTCCGAGAGGCTGAGTTAGCTGTAGTAGGTCGGGATTAACTGGTGATCTGGTATTTCTTGTAGTCGTTCGATCGATATCTCATCTGCTGCCGAAATATCCCAGACGATATCGAAGAATTCGATCGCAGCATCGACAAACTGTGTTCGTTCGGTGTAGACCCCACATTCAGGGTTCCAGTCGTAACTGTTTTCCATGAAGTTCGCTGACCCGAGGAGTGCTGCTCCCTCCGTAGATGCGCCTACCGTCTGTAGTTTGCCATGAATCCCGATTTCACCGAGATCGAGAAAGTCCATATCAGGCGTCACGCGCTGATGTTCTTTGAACCGCGAGTAGGTTCGAACCGTCACCCGGTCTCGATGCTCTTTGATTTCGCTCAGTAGGTTTCGCTGAAGTCGTCGCCACTCCCAGGGCTCCTTCGTGTGACGGGTGAGTAGGCGCAGTTCGAAGCCGTGCTCAAGGAGACGCCGAATCTGGGCCACATACTCGTTGAACGTGTCATCGTCGAATGGCGTCATGATCCGCAAAACTTTGTCCTCCATGTCACGCTCGAGGCCGAGGCTGAACAAGCGGTCGGTCATCGCAGTGTACGGCTCAAGTCCCGACGACCGCCTTTCGTGCCAGCGGCGGAGACGCGCACGTTCTCTACCGACGCCTCGTGAATCTCCGACGTAGGCGTCCATCTTCTTCTCCCCGAGAGCGTCCGGATCGACGAGCGTGTAGGTGAAATAGGTCGGCGCGATTGCCCCACTGTCGATCGATTCGTAGTCCTGTGCCACCATCGATTCGGTCGCGACAGGCGCAGGTGGGAGTGACACCGTCTCTCGAGAGAGTGTGTCTATGCGGCCCTGAATATCCGAATAGCGCTCGACGAGGTGTTTCGTGTATTCATCGCGCACAGTCTCGCTGTCAACAGTTTTCGGGACGGTCTCAAATTCGACAAGGCCGCCGCTGACCTCACACTCGACTCCGGGAACCGATGAAAGTGCTTGGTAGAGAGTATACGGCGTTACGCTCGGCCATCGTTCTGTGACGAAACGCACGTCAAACGTCGCAAGGTCGGGATATGCTGCGACAGTAGCGACGAGCGTAAGAGCAGCCTCCCATTCATCGGCGCTCAGATCGACATTCTCCGACAGGTCATCGAACACGACTGGCTGGTCCAACTCGACTCTCTCTACGTCCGACTCAGTTGACGGTACCAGCAGTGATCGTACCTTGTCGGATTCGTCCTCGTACTCCTGCTGTTGGTCACGGACTGCGTCTTCGACGTCGGTTTCATTGACGATGATTACCCGCGTACTGGCGAGAGTCGCTATCTCCGTCATCCCCAGTTCTTGCCTCCTCGGAACTGTCCCAGTCAATCGCTGCACAAGGTCCTCTAGACAGGCTTCATCCGCAGATTTTGCGGCGTGAGAGAGGACTTCCCGGTAAGCTTCTGCGACAGCCGTCTCGGTAGACGTCGTCTGCTGTGCCGATAGCGAGGTATCGATCCGTTCGTGATCGAGATCGACGCTATCGGGGTAGATGGTCATGAACCCAAGAGATCCCAAGAGAGGGGCGAGGACGGTCTCGTCCCACTCATCGGCAAGTAGGCTGTCAAGCTCGCGCCGCGGGACGTTCTCGTCGATCTCACTGCACGAGCGCAGCACCATCTCAGCGGACTGGAGCTTAGCGACAGTGACTGCTCGGATGAATGGTTGTGGCTCGTCCGAGGAGAGCATCACCATCCCCAGTAGTGAGATGTCGCCGTTTTCGATAAGGCCGAGTTCGCCGAGTAGCCACTCGTGTATCGAGACGACGAGATCGCTATCTCGTTCGTCGTTCGTTCTGATGGTCTCTGCTCGGATGTGTGGTTCAAGTCGTCCCTGTATCGGCTCTTCGGCGGCTTTTGCGGCGAGGGAAGAGTAGATACTTTCCGGTGATAGCGCCCAAAGGTGCTCAGGTGATTGTGTTCGGAGGTCAGCCGCGACGTGGAGTGGGTCACTCATCGTTCCGTGGTTTGAGGTGGAGGTCGTGGGACAGGAGCTCGAGCAGTTCGTCCTTGTCGAATGATTCTGGATCGTTCTGCTCTACACACCCGTACTGGTAGATACAGAACGGACACCCATTCTCGCAGTTACATTTCGACTCGTCGGGCGAAAACGCCTCACGCATGAGTTCGACAGCGCGTTCGAATTTCTCCCCGTCATCCTGCGTCAACAGGACGGTGATTCCGCTCCCACCCTCGTCGGAGTCGTATACTAGCGTTCCATCGTCCTCGATGGACTCAGGAACCTGTCTGACGCTAACGCCGCCGATGTACTGAAGTGCGACTCGGAGGCCGTGAGCGAAGCCGTGTTCGAGTTCTTCACTATCGAAACGGACACGGACCGCCTTCGTGGAGAACTTCGTTGCAGGCCGGACTGCCTCGCTCTTATCGACGGGATGTTGGACGTTGTTCGTACAGTATGCCGAGTCTCCGGTTTTCGCGATCGCTCCGTTACACCCGTCGACACCACACATCTCGAACACGTTCGGGAGCGGGTCCGCTCCTCCGTCCTTATAAGTCGCCCAGTATTTGTTCGTCGATGCGAGTAGCGTGACGTCACCGTACTCGAACTGCCCATGAACGGTCCCGTTCTCGTCGACGATGTCTCGGGAGAACGTCGCCTCGAACGAGTCGCCGGCGTCGGTCTCGACGGGTGCGTACGTGCCCCGAGGTTCCGTGTCGTTCTGGTAGACTGTCGACGGCTGAAGCTGCTCTGTGCTCGGCGTCGAACTGAGCGGGAGATCGTGCTGGTACGCGATCACCCTCTCCGGGACCTTGGTGACGAGCGGCTTCAGTCGTGTCCCGCACGACTCACAGTTGGGGGTGTCGCTATCATACTCGGTGGCACAAGTCGGACAGATAGCCGCATCTTCCAGGTCGTCAGTGATTCGTGCAGATTCTAGCGGTTCCCAGTACACCTGTGTCACGACGTAGGTCTCGCTGTCGTAGAGATATGCGGCGCCAGGATGGAGTTCAGAGAGAGCGATGCGGCGCTCGCGTGACCCGTCGCTGACGTTCTCGAAGTCTTCACCGACGAGCTGATAATCGACCGAACTCCCGACCGACCGCAACCCGAATGCAGCGGAACTCTCCCGATTCAGGTAGCTACCGAAGTCCATGCTCTCGAGTCGGTCGAGATAGTCGTTCAGTTGGTCGAGTTGGCGCTCGACCTGCTCTCGCTGTTCCCGTAGGCGTCGCTTTTCATCGCGGTCACGAGTGTTCCGTTCTTTCCGTCTCAGATCACTCACCTCTTCGTCAAGTTCGTCGATGTCGTCGTAGATTTCGTCTTGCTGATCGCGATAGAGATCGACGATCGTCTCTTCGAAGCTCGGTTCGTCCTTGGTTCCGTCAAGGACGCTTTCGACGATGTCCCCATGCTTACCGAGAACTGGGTCGACGACGCCATCGCAGTCATCGCGCTGGCATTCTCCTCCGTAGCCTGCGGCGTGCTTTCTGCCACACGCTGAACAAACACTGAAGGATAGGAGATCTTCCAACCACTGCTCGATTTCGTCTTGGTTCTCCTCGAGGAGAGATCGAAGTGCTTCGAGCGGTGCATCGTCGTTCCAACTCTGGACTTGGAAGTTCGTAGATGACAGCACCCCAGTGAACGTCATTATGTCGTTCGGTCGAGGTTCCGTGCGCGGCATCGGTTCGTCCTTACAGACGATGAGGTCTTCGAGGCCGCTCTGTTCGCGGCGCCACGGTACCCACTGGGTCGTTGCGGCCCAATCGAGGACAGCCCAGGAAAGCGACTGGTGGAGAACTTCGCGGTTCACCTCGTTGAGCGGAACCTGCTGTGGATCGGCTGCGATAAGTTCCTCCGGATGTTCGTGGTAGTAGTAGTCGATGGGGTTGCGTTGGCTGACCGAGTGGATGAGGGAGTTGCCTGATGACCGTCCTGCGCGGCCGATTCGCTGTAGGTATGAGTTGGCGTTCGGCGGGGTTCCATAGAGGAGTAGCGTATTGAGATCTCCGATATCGACACCCAACTCCATCGCCGGCCCGGACGAGAGGAAGTGCGGGTACCGTCCTTGTCGGAATTGGTACTCCAGTTTTCGTCGCTCGTCACGGTCGGTCTCGCCGTAATACGCCCGTGCGAGCAGCATCATCGGGTCGGATGTCGAAACCTTCTGAGCAGTCAGGGAGTAGTGTGGGTGTGAGAAGTCCGAGCGGTCCTCTATTGTCGCCGTGAACTCGACGATGTCATCGGGTGCCGCCCCGAGAGCGACTTCGAGCGAGGTTGCGTACGCCTCTTGGCTTGGGCTGTAGTTCGTCGGCGTCGCGTCGTCAACGACAGCGCATTTGACTGCGTCTTCGTTGACCATCACGTACCGACTTCCCTCCTCTTCGAGGCGACGCAGAATACCGCGGTCGATGAGGGAATCGAGGTGGTCGTGTCCGTCCTCAATGTCGTCGATCAGATTCGGCTCATAATGGTGGTTCTGACTGATTGCCTCTATGAGCAACTCACGCTCACCTTCGCTGAGGTCGTCGAGATCGGCGTCCGACCGAACGTCGATCAGCCCCTCGTCGCTAAGCTGGTTACTACGGTAACGCTGGCTGTACTTGCCTTCCAAGACACGAGACAGCAATTCTTCCGTCAGGTATTCATCGACCGACTGGTCGTAGCCGGTCAGGAGTTCGTACATCCGCGGTGTATTACCGCCCTTGCCTGCTAATTCCTCCTCGTACTGGTGGGCGTCGTCTACTCCACACTCTACGACGTCGGAGAGCGCTGCCCAACCCGATGCGTCGGCCTCCGATCTGACACTCTCGATGAACAACTGGTCGAAGAAGAACGACTCTTCGGGCTCACGGAAGTTCCGTTCCAGTTCCTTCATGTCGGCCTGGCTGTCCGCAAACGAGAGCATCTTTGATTCACCGAAGGTACCGGGATCGTCACGATCTGCTAGTGAACGAAGCAAATAGCGCCCAGTAGTCACCGCGGCGTTGGCTGGCCCCCGGAGCATCGAGTCGTATCGTCGGTTCTTCGCATAGGTCTCACGCCGGTCTTCGTGGTAACACGGCAGTCCTCCGGGGAACTGACTCGCCTCTCGGACTCGACCGTTGTCGTCGACCATCCGGAAGTTGCTGTACCCCTTCGCCCGGCGACTGATTTCGGGGTTGTCGCAGTTACAATCGCGTGGGCCGTTGGGAAGGAACTCGTATCCACAGGACTGACACTCGTCGACCATGCTGATGTCGAACAGCGCTGACCGAACGAGTTTCTGTTTACCACAGCTACACGATGCTGGTGGATTACCGAAGTACACCTCGTCGCACTCGGGATCGCTGCACGTCCATCCAAGGAACCGTTTAGGAGTGAGATTACCGTCACAATCGTTAGTAGTACACTCCTGTCCCTCCGGGTCTTCGTAGACCTCGCCACATTCGATGCAATACTGAACATCCTCGTCTGTGAGTGGCTCTAGCGCGGTAGAGTGACAGGAGTGACACTCGGGCGCCCGTGCTTCATCGACAGTGAGTTCCCCGTCACAGTCGGGCTTGGTGCAGACATGCTTCTCCATCGAATCGTCAAGGGCCATTGCAGCACCGCAGTCGGGACAGTCGTGCTGGCGGTCGATCTTCTGGCGCTCGCCACAGTCTGTACACTCGTAGTACGGTCGCCAGTAGACTCGAACCATCTCGGGTGTTTCGCCGTCGACGGTCTCACACTGGCATTCCCGCCGTTGGAAATACTCAAAACGCCCCTCTTCAGACGTGACGGTGTGTGGTTCGAGGCGCTCACAGTTCGGACAGAACCACGACTCAAGCGACTCTTCTCCACACTCGTTACACAGCGAGAGCTTCGTCACGAAGTGATGGCCACACTCGGTGCAGGATGACTGCGGAGTGTCGTAGACCGTCCCGCAGTTGATACACGTGTAGTAGCCATCAAGCGGCCAACTGAACAGGTGTGCACGACGTTCAAGAATGTCCGACACCTCGCCGATAGTCATGAAGTTCGTTACTACCGTCTCTGCTTGGAACTCGGAGAGTCCAGCCTCGTCGATCAGGCGGTCGCGAAGGCCGACTGGTCGAAGTGGGGTCTCGCGAAGCGCCGCATAGATCCCACGGACGAATTCCAAGGGACCTCCTTCATCTTCGACTAAATGTTCGTAGAGTGAATTGTCGACGTCCTCGCTGCCGCCCTCTACGCCGGCGGCATCGAGTGCTCGTCTCGCGGCGTTTGTGTCTCCGTTGCGCAACTCCTCTTCGGTCAACTCTGCCGAGGCGAAGTCGTCAGGGATGTCGACGGGGAACGGTGCATCGAGGGTGCGCTCGTCTTCCTCGATAACCATTACGTCGGGGTCAACGAAGGGATTGATACGTTGGAAGACCGTCCGCTTGTTCTCCACGGTCGCCGACGCGCCAACGATAGTGAGATCGTCGTCGGCCTCGCTGTCGTACCCGTTGAGTTGCTGACGCTCTCGAATATACCGGCGCATGAGCGTCGATGTGAATGAACCAAAGAGTTCGGAATACTCGTGGATTTCATCGAACACGAAGTATTTCGGTTCAGCAACGAAGCGCTGCTGTTCATCATCGCTGTTGACGTTGAATAGTCGGTAGTTGATCGTGTCGGGGTTCGTCAACAGAATGTCGGCTGGTGATTCGATGATGGCGTCCCGCGTGACCTTGATAAAGTCGAAAGTGAGATCATCCTCGTGTTCCACCATCGGTTCCACTACGAACGAACCATCGTCTCGCTGGCTGACCGTCAGCGACGAGTCACACTCATCGCACGGGCAGTCAAAGTATTGGAACGTAGTCTGGAGGTACGCGAGCTCGTCGGGGTCGCGCCGCTTCGTATCACCGTCATAGATCCCGACAGTCACCTGTTCGTCCGGCGAGCGTCCCCGGTTGAGCGTGAAGAGGTAGTCGATCAACCGCTTCAGCTGGTCCTGCGCAAGCGCCTTTGTCGGGTATGTGAGGACGCACTTAACGCTGTCTGGCGGGTGATCGTTGTGCTGGCCTGCCTTCGCCTCGGTAATGAACTGGAGGATGGGAATGAGCCATCCCTCGGTCTTCCCTCGACCCGTACTTGCGGTCAGCAGCGTATGGTGGTCCTCGAGAACTGATTCTACCGCTGACTCCTGAAACTCGTATAGCGAGCGGAAACCCGCCTCAGAGAACGTCTCGGTGACGTCGTTGTGGAGGTCGTGGTTACTGGCGAACGTCTCCCAGTGGGTGTCGCTCATCCGGGGGAGGTCGAGCACTTGAAGATAGGGTCCTTTCGTCCGGATGAACTCGGGGAGATCGCTCTCAAGCGACTCGCCCGACCCGTCGTGGTACCGCGAGACGAGGTTCTTGACGGCTCGGTGGGGCTGAGAACCGGCGTAGTGTTCGGCGTACGATTCGCGCATTGAGTTCGCGAGTTCGAGTGGGTCGAAGTCCATTGGTGGCAGTTGTGTGGGATATTGGTCAGTCGGTGAGCTGTTCGTCGATTTCGTGATTCGTGACCGGCCGAATAGTCACGTCACCGCGGGCAAGGATGTCGCGAAGGCGTTCCCGGTCGAACGAGCGCTGATCGTTTCTGACGTCGCAGCCGTACTGATACAGACAGGACGGACATCCGTTCTCACAGTCACAGTCGAACTGGTCACGCATGAGTCCGATTGCACGGTCGAACGCCCGGAACTCACCGTCCGTTCGTTCGAAGAGGAGTCGCGCGACATCGGACCCTCCCTCCTGGGACTCGAAAACGTCGACACGCTCGTCGCCGACGTACTCGGCGAGGCCACGGATGCTGACGCCGCCGAGGTACTGCAATGCGACCCGAAGACCGTGTGATAGTGTGTGCGACAGGTCACGGTCGTCAAGGTCGACGCGAATCCCTTGAGTGTCGTACTGGTATCCAAGGCGAATGAACTCGGAATCAACACCACGGCCATCAGGGAAGTGATCGGGGTCGGCACTGCATCGACGCTCATCATCGTCGTCGCGGTAGATGACGCCAGGACAGTTCTCTTCGCCACAGACCTCGAAGAGTGTATCCCTCGGATCCACCTCACCGGACTTGTACTTCGTCTTGTAGCTCTTTGTGTGCAGCAGAACCGAGTAGTCACCGTACTCGAGCGTCCCGAGTTGTTCCCCGTTGGCGTCCTGGAGTTCGAACGTTCGTTCAGGGTCAAACTCGAGTATCGACGTCTCGCGTTCGGCGTATGTGTTCTGTATCGGTTTGTTCGGCTCGTTGTGGAGGTAGCGCGCCTCGTCGCCCTCCGCGGTCAGTTTGAGGTTGTCATGGTAAGCGTCGACTGAGTCAAGCATCGCGAGCCGGCGTTGCTTGAGTGGTGCATCGGTTTCGCAGTCGCATCCATCGGCATCGAGGTCGTATGAGGCGTGGCACGCCGGACAGACGAGTTCCTCGGCTAGACGGTCTCCACCAACGGTTTCGTTCACCGTTTCGCGGAGGTCTGAACTGGCTTTGTCGTCGAGTCGGACACGCGAGACGGTGTACGTCTCGCCACTGTCAAGGTAGGCAGCGCCGGGATGGAGTTCCGAGAGCGCCATCTGCATCGCGCGTCCACTCTCCTGGTCGCCGACGTTTCGCCGGTTGTACCCTTCTTCGACCAGGGTTAGACCGGCCGTTGTGGCAACACTCCGCATCGAGAAGTCGTACTTGCTCTCACGAGACTCACTGAGGAAGTCGAAGTAACTTGCATCTCCCAGATCAGATAGATAGTCTTCGAGAACCTCAATACGGTCCTTGAGGCCACGACGTTCACGCATAATACGTGCCCGCTCGTCTGATCCAGCCCGCTGCTGGTCGCGACGCAACCGAGAGTTACGTCGTTTCAGGTCGGACAACTCACCTTCGAGCGCCCGTTTGTATTCACGGTATCCGGTGATATAGCGCTCGTCAAAGTTCGCGAGAACGTCGTTGACGAGATGATCGAACTCGTTCTTTGCGTACCGAATTTCTCCGTCACAGTCGCTTTGTGCACACGTTTCGCGGTCGTCATCGGTAGCGTACCGTCGCTCACACTCCTCACAGTATCGGTAGTCGAGAAGCGACTCGAGGTAGTCGGCGATGTCTCGTTCGTGGTCGTCGACGACTTCACTGAGCACGTCGAGCTTCGAGTCGTCGGCGCCGAGGGACAGCGTGTCGGCGCTGAGGGACATCACGTGAGTCAGCTTACTGGCATCTTCGCGTTCGCTCTCATCGAGCATGCTCCGACGGTGATAGGTGTCCCCGCCATCGATCGACCGCGCGCGACCGTGGTGGCTGACATCCCACGGGATGGTGAAGTTGGCCGCCACGTAGTCCAAGACCCCCCACGACAGGGAAACGCGGAGGACCTCCTCGTTGTGTTCGTTGAGCGGGACGGGAGTTGGGTCGGTGTCGATGAGTTCGTCCGGATGGTCATAGTAGTAGTAGTCGATAGGGTTGCGCTGGCTGACCGAGTGGACCATCGAGGAGTGAGAGCTGCGTCCCGCACGCCCGACTCGCTGAAGGTACGCGTTCATATTCGGCGGCGTCCCGTACAGCAGGAGCGCGTCGAGGTCGCCGATGTCGACCCCAAGCTCCATCGTCGGTCCCGAGGAGAGGTGGTGGGGATAGTTCTCCTCGCGAAAGAGGTACTCCAACTCCCGGCGCTTGCGCTTGTTCGTCGCCCCGAGATACTCCTCAGAGATGAGGATTCGCGTCTGCGAGTATTCGGCACGGTGGGCACGCTGTGTGAACCGTGGGTGAGAGATCGATGCTCGCTTGGCGAGCGACGTTCCTGACGAGACAGCAGACCGCGTATCCAGGCCGAACTGGTGGTGGAGCGTCGTGTAGTATCGCTCCGTTTCTGGATCAAACCGGATGCCGTCCCCGTTGCCCGCGACCGTGATCGCGAGCGCCGATGGATCGAACGAGACGTAGTCCTCCGAGTGCCCGTATCTGAGGATATTGCGATCGACTAACTCTTCGACGACCGTTTCGGCGGACTGGCCGGGACTCGGGTGGTCGAAGTTTGCAACCCCATAGTCGTTGCCCTCATCGACAAGTTCGCGGACGATAGCACGCTCGTCGCTCGTGAGTTCGTCGAGACCGGGGGCAAGGCGAACGTCGATCAGGCCTTCCTCGGTGAGGGATCCGTCCCGCTCGCCTAAGCGCTGGCTGTAAGTGTGCTCGAGTGCGCGTCTAGTTAGTCGGTCCCGAAGTGCGTCGTCGTCGTCCCAGCGCTTCCGGGGCTGGTCTTTCAATCGCGACTTCAGATCGAACTCGACACTCCTCGCGACTTGCGGCGGTTCCAGCGCATCGTTGACTTCGTCGACGATGTCCGCCGCGTCTTTGAGGACTTGACTGAACGGAGTCCAGTGGTTTCCGTCATCACGGGATGACGCACTCTCGATCAACAGTTGATCGAGGAGCGTCTCGACCTCGGGTTCCGAGAAGTCCCGACTGAGCTCCTTCATGTCGCGATGGGAGTCGGCAAACGACAGGAGTTTCGCCGCCTGTTGGCCCTCGTCATCGGCGACTCGGCGCAGCATGTACTGTGAGGTCGTCACTGCGAGGTTGCTCGGACCCCGCATCAGTTCATCAAACCGACGACCGATCTCGTACCGTGCGTACGGGTGTGGACACGGGACAGCCGACGGCTGCGAGCTCATCGTGTGAATCCCCCCGTTAATGCCGATCGTTTTGTAGGCCTGGTGGTGGCCAGTCCGCGGGTGGACGTCTGGTGCGTCGCAGTCACACCCTTCATCGCCGAGGAACGCAGTCTCACATGACTGACAGTGCTGGTCGTGGCGGATCTCGAGGAGTCCACGCTTTACGAACGTAGGCGACCCGCAGTCGCATCGATCTGGAGTGTCCTCGAAGTGGATAGTGCTACAGTCGTCGTCCCCACAGACCCACGGAAGGAATCTTGTCGAGGTGAGTGAGGAACCACAATCAACACACTGATCAGGAGCCTGTTCAGGTCGTTCGTAGGTCGCACCACAGTCTGGGCAATCGAATCGCCCGTCGACGGTAGCGAGTCCGAAGTCAGTTCCGTCGCAGTTGTCGCAGACACGCTCCACCTCGCGAGTCGCCTCACACTGCGGATTAACGCAGGTGAACGTCTTATCGCCCGTCCTGACTGTCTTGGAACCGCACTCGGGGCAGTCACGGACTGTCGTTCTCTCGTGTTGGTGTCCACAGTCGAGACACTCGAGGAACGGCTGGAACGTCGTCCGCACCATTTGGACGACGTCGTCGCGCGCTTTCTCACATCGGCGGCAGACGTGTTCCTCGTCCTGGTCGATCGTCCCGTGCTCGGTCGGCGTGTACGGTTCTAGTTGGTCGCAACTCGGACAGTACCACGCGATGAGGTGCTCGTCGCTACAGTGCCGACAGTAGGTGGATCGCGTGACGAAGTCAAACCCACACTCGCGGCAGTTGTCCTGCGGCGAGTGATACGTCACATCGCACGACGGACACGTGTAAAAGCCGTCAATCGGCCAGGAAAACACGTGACTCCGGTTCTCCAGCATGCCGGAGAATTCACCGAGGGTCCGGACGTTCGATACCAGCGTAGACGCCTCATTAGCGTCGAGATCCAGTGCCGTCGCCAACTCGTCGTGCAGTTGTGACCGCGTGAGCGGTGCGTCGTACAGCAACTGGTGGACGTAGCGGACAACCTGTGAACCAGGGTCGTCCTCGACTTCCGTGAGGTAGTCGAAGAGTGCATCACTCACCAACGTCTCCCGACGATCGCGGTCGTAACTCGACGCATCCTCAAGTGTGAAGTCGAACGCGTCGAGACCCGGGACCACGTCGTCCGGCGCGGCCGTTGCACGCAGAATGCGGTCGACGGACAGGCTGTGCGACGTCAATGCTTCCGGAACCTCTTCCGGAACGTCGCCATCAAGGTCGCGAGGAGACTCGCTTACTCGGTTGGCGTCAACGGCACCACTGACCTTCTGGAACAGTTCGATGTCGTTCTCGACAGTCGCACTACTTGCGATGAGTTGCAGGTCGTCGGCGTCACGCGCCTCGCGGAGCGACTGAATTCGCTTCATCAGTGTCGACGTATAACTCCCGAACAGGCCGTCGTAGGTATGCACCTCGTCGAAGACGAGGAATTCGGGTTCGTAGATGAAACGTTCGTGTTCGTCTTCGGCGTTGGTATTGATGAGGCGGTAGTTTATCGTGTCGGGGTTGGTGAGCAGGATGTCGACGCCGCCCTCGAGGATGTCATTTTTGGTCAGGCGCAGGAAGTCGAGTGGGACGTCATTCGGATCGTCGTCTTCACAATGTGCCTTCTCAGGGATGAGTTTGAACCGAGCGCCAGTGTTCCGGATGCGGACGCCGCCACCACAGTCCTGACACTTGGCGAGTTCATCATTGTACCCCGGGCACTCGAAGTGACGGAAGGTCGCATTGAGGTACCCCTCGGCACCTGACTCGCCGACGTTCCGTGGCGTGTCACCGTCGTAAATGCCGACCGTGATCTGCTGTTCGGACGTCAACTGCTTGTTGATGAGGTAGATGTACTGCAGGAGGCGCTTCAGCTGGTCCTGTGCGAGCGCCTTCGTCGGGTAGATGAGCGTGGCCTTGACGCTCGTATCGTCGCTGTTCTCGCCGTACCGCTTATCCTCGAGGATGCGATTGAGGATCGGGATGAGCCACGCTTCGGTCTTCCCCCGTCCCGTTGCGGCTGTGATGACGGTGTCGTCGCCGTTAAGGATGGCTTCGATGCTGCGCTCTTGGAAGTCGTAGAGCCGCTCGAAACCGATTTTCGTGAAGGCACGACGGATGTGGGGTTCGAGATGTGCTGACCGGGCGAAGGCATCCCACGAACGGCTGCTCCAGTTCGGAATGTCAAGCGCCTGGAGGTACGGGCCGCGCATTCCCGTGAGGTCGTCTTCACCGTCGACGAGGCGATTGGCGACGCTGCGCGCTGCTCGTCCACCACGACCGATAAAGTAGTCGTGGTAGGCTTCTTGCATCTGCTCCGCGCGGGTGACGGGGTCTCTCATCGTTAGAGACTCAGTTTGACTGCTGACGCGAATCCGTCGACGCGCTTCATCTCCTCGAGGGTGTCGAGCGAGATGTCAGCCAACGTGAGTTGTCGAGACTCGCTGAGCGTCTTTACGTCCTCGACGGTCGAATCGGAGAGGTTATGCTTCTTCTGGAAGTCGTCGAAGCTCTGGAGAGACTGATGCCTCTCCCAGTTGCCCACTGCGTTCTTCCACTTAGAGACGAAGTTCGATGCCGATCCGCTCGGATCCATCAACTCTCGGGTCAGGAGCTGATGCATATGGTTGAGTGTGCGTGCGAAGTCCCCGTTCTGACCACCGAGAATCTTCTGGAGTTCCTCGGCTGCGCTGACCTTCGTGCTCCACTGCTCTCGTTTGGATTTGAGCTGGCTCTCGATGTTCTCGGTGACGTTGTCGACTTGGCGCTTCGCCGACTGAATCTGTGTGATCTGTTTCTGTACCGCCGGGGTGAGCTCAACCTCCGGGTCGCCACTGCCATCGTCCGAGCCGAGACTGGCTTCGTCATCGTCGAAGTCGTCGCTTTGAGCGTTCTCCAGCAGTTCCTCTTGTGTTGTCTCGATTGCCTTCTCAGCGGTCTGTACGGCACTGCTAGTCATTGTTGGCGCCGAGGTGCCGAAGGCCTCCTCGAGGACCGTTTTATAGTACCGAAGGTCCTCGAGGCTCTTCACGAGGTCGTCAAGTTCGCTGTTGACTTCGCGGATGTTGTGCCGTGCGACTGAGACGTAGAACTGGGTATTTTTTGCCTGCTTGTGCTTCTTGGCCTTGTCTTCGAGGGCTTCCACGACTGTGGGTAGCGATTGAGTATTGGACATTTACAGGTCCTCCGTGATTCCGATGACTTCCTGTCGCTTCTGTTCGTACTCGGTATACTCGTTGAGTTGCTGGATACGGTGTTCGAGATCGACACCGGTAGAGTGCTCCTGACCCTGAAGTTCGTCGATGAGCGAGTCGAATGCTTGGTATATCTTCCAAGCATCCTGTTCGTGACGACTGCGAGCGAAATCGTGTAACCGTGTGACGAGCGTCGTTCCAGTCGCGTCGTTCATGTTCTGGAACCGTTTGATATCTTCTCTGAACGACGCGAGTTGGATGTTTTCTGGTGAGTCGCCAGAATCAACTCCGAGAAGTTCCCGGGCCTTCTCGTAACTCTGCTTGTCACCGAGGTTAAACACACCGCGACACTTTTCTAGCGTCTCAAACCACTCGGTGAGGTCCGTAACTGTATGGCTGCTGTCGTACCATCGTTCGACCGGCTTTAGAGCCTCTTGGATGTGTGACGCATCTTCTTCGGCGGTGAGACGCTGAAGTTCGGCCGCGTAGTCTGAGATACGGCTGAATACCGTCGAGACCTTGGTGTTCGCCTGCTTGTGAGTTGAACCGATTTTGTACGCATCAGGGAGATCACCGGCATCAATCATCATTGCGTCGTCAACGTGGGCTTCGAAGTCGGCCGCGATCTCACGCCGCGCTTTCGCCAGGCGCTCGTGGTCGACGACGTTCGACTTGAGCAGGAAGAACCCCTCGATGAGGTCGCTGATGTGGCTCGAGGACTTAGTCAGGTTGTTAAATGCCTCCCCGAACGCGCTGTCGTCGTCGAACTCCTCAAGGATCGGCTTTCCGTACGCCTGGTCCTGTTTGTAGTCCTCGAAGACCAATTCTGCGGAGAGGCCGTCTTCTTCGATCTTCGTTCCCTTTGCGGCGTTAATAAGGAAGAACTGCCCCAAGATCAGCGTCTTCTCGATGGTGAGCCCCTCGGGGAGACAGTCTTCGACCTCTGCGCGCATCTCTTGCTTGAACTGCGCGACGTTGGTGTCTGCCCACGCCCGCAGCTGATCGAAGTTAGTGTCGGTTGTATCGAACATTCCGAAGAGCCCGTACTCGAGCATCGGGGTGTATAGGTCTGCGTGTTCTGCACCCCACTCGAGTTCGATGTCGATACTCGCCTGCCGCTGTTGGTCCCCCTGGATGGACACCGGAATATTGTCACCGCGAGCGTAGTAGATTGCACTCGCAGAGCGCGTCGAAGCATTTGGGTTCCCGAGACGGGTCGGGTCGTGCCAGCGTTCAAGCGCCTCGACGGCCCCATCGTGGAGTGTGTCGGAACTCGGATACTCTTCGCCGTTAGTCACCCAATCCTGGAACTCCTGGAACTTGCGCTGGCGCTCGCGCTCCTCTTCCGATAGTTCGGGCTCGTCGATAACCTCGATCTCGTCTTCCTCTTCGTTGTCGTCTCCTTGCTCGTCTTCACTACCCTCTTGCACCTCATCTTCTTCATCATCTTCCTCCTCGACTTCGTGCTTAGGCGCAGGCGGATTCTTGATCTTGTCGAGAACGGCACTTCCTTTACCCTTATCGAACACGACGTAGTCACCTTTCACAGGTGCCTCGTCGCTGTCGGGAAGTTCGATCCCGAAGGCGTCGAGGATGCCGGTCTTGACTCCGATGCCGCCCTCGACGGGGACACCGTACCAACGACTGACGTCCTGGTAGATCTGATCGTACTTCATGTCGACCTCGAACGTGGGTGTATCCACGAACGAGTTCGATTTCATCGCCTCGTAGGGTGCCCAGGTCGACTTCAAGCAATGCTTCACAACCCGCAGCAGTAGCAGCCGCGGCGTCTTGCGATCACTACCCTCGTCGTTTAGCTGACGATAGGCGATGTGGACGAACCGCTCACTGAAGGGATATAGTTTGTCGAACGCTTCCTCAACGTCGTCCGGGGTGCTGTTTATATCGGAGTGGCGCTTGATGGCGTTGAGGTACGATCGAGTGAGTTCGACGGAGGCCTCGTCGTCAAGGAAGTAGGCCTCGCCGTTCTCGTCGGTCATCGTCAGGTACCCCTCAGAACGGCCTTTCATGTACGTGGCCGCGTCTGAGCGAGTCATCGCGTCGTCGATGTTGTCCTGCTCCCAACCGATCGTCCACCCGAGGACGATGTCGTAGTGGCTACTGCTGAGTTCGAAGATGTGGTCGAGGAGTTGTTCTTTCAGGACGCTAAACGTTGTGAGGTCCTCACAGATGAGTACTGGCCTAATGCCCCTCTCCTGATACCGCTGGGAGTATTCTTGGAGCTGTTCCTTGAAGTCACCGACGAGGTTTCGAGAGAGATATTCGTGGGCTTCGTTCTTGAGAACCGAGTAGAGCAGGTCTTTGTTCTCCGTGAGTTTGTTGCCGAAGCTGAGTCGGAGTCGGAGGTCCCGAAAGTCGGAGCGAGTGAGGAGGTTGAAGTCAGGATTCTCATCACGGGACTCGAGTGCGTCCTGATACTCCTGTATGTTCTTCGCGAAGATTTCGCGAAGATCGCTCTTATCGCCTCGTTTGTCGGTGAGTTCTCGAACCTCCTGGTCAGTGAGGTGTTCAGTAGACCAGATACCGCGCATATACTCGACGATAGCGCTTGCGGCGTCGTCCGGGTCGAGATCGTCGATGTTCTGGACGTCGGGATCGACATCCAGTGGTTCGGTGAGGACATCGATAATCTGATCCATCCGAGTCTGACTGCGGGACACGTGAAGCGCCACGTAGTCCTCAACACCGTTGTCGTCCTCACCGAAACCATTGATCTGGTACTTCGTCCACTCACAGAGTTGGCTCTTCCCGGAGCCGGGTTCCCCACGCACGATGAAGATCCGATTTGGATCCTCGAGATTCGACGCTGTGATAGATTCGAGGATGTCTTCTTGGGTGACGAAGTCACCTGAAACACCGAGAGGAGTGAGCGTGTCCGCGTAGATCCGGTCGATGTCGACGTGGGTCTCTTTAAATTGCTCAGGAGTCTTTTTGGCCGTGTGTGCTTCCGAAGTGATGAAGTGGTCGACCTCGTCGTCGTCCCAGTAGCGGTCCATCTCGCCGTCGGTCGAGGGTTGCTGAATGCTTTTGCTCATTATCGAGTGAGGAGCTGAGTGAGAGGGTACTGATAAGCCGTTTCGTCCGGACGCGAGTGAATCGAGACACGCGTTGCGTCGCGTCGGTTCCCGCGCACGTCGTCGTCAAGGTTTTCAGGTGGAATTTCGACCGCATTCTGTGAGTCACCGGGACTCGACAGCGAGATTATGCCGTCATCCTCCATGTTGCGCAGGACGTCAGCAATGACCGGATGAACACGAGCGGTGCCGGCTCGTTCCTCGTACACGCGGAATAGATTATCGTCAATCCAGTCGAGCGCACGGCGGAATTCGCCGTTTTCGACCTCGAAATCGCCGTAGTTGGGCTCTTCACTGGTATCGGTCGGGGCGAGCACAAGCGCATCGTGGAGTAAGGCACGGCAAGGACTCAGGACGAGGTCGTCCTCTGACTCAGATATCAGGCCCAGTTGCTCGCACAGCGTTACCCACATGTCGATTTTCTCGTCAGTCCAGCTAAAGTCGTAGTCCGTTTCGCGCTTCAGGATGGTACGCAAGTCGTCTCGGTCAACGCTCACTGTCCTGCTCTCCTCGGTTAGCAGCGCACCATAGACCGCAGCAAAGTGCGTCTGTCGCCCTTCCTGTTGGTTACAGTGATACAGGAGACGCGCTTCAAAGGGAAGCCCCTTGAACTGATGCTCGTTGATTCGCTCGACCGTGCTCTTGATGTCTCCCGACGGGCTCTCGACTAGATCGACAGCGTTCAGGAACCGCACTGTGTCCTCGACGTGGTCAGTCTCGAGTCCGTCGGCGGTCGGACGTCCAAACTTACTGGTCAGCTCGTCGACGCTTGTCGCGCCTTGAATGGCATTGTAAATGTGTTTGAGTTCCGGTGCTCGAACCGAGATGAACCCGGTTAGTAGCTTGTCCGGCTTCGTATTTGCCGGTGTGTACGTTGTGCTCATGTATTCTCCTGGTGGCGATAGCGGTAGTTGTCGAGTCGGTCTTTTTCGAAATCCACCCGCTCTAGCATGTCGAGCATGCTGTTCGCGATTTTCTGGGTCGGCCCGCGTTCGGTCCACGAACGCAGGGCTTCTCGAATGCGCTCAGAGTAATCCTCGAGCACCTGATCGACGTCCTCACGGACGATGTAGTAGAGCGGAGCCCACGCCGGACTGTCTGCCGGAATCTGCGTGTAGTCGAAGAGATCGGGGATCGACCCCGCCTCGAGTCCGGCTTGCTTGTGATTGGACGAAATCTGGTGGAAGTACAGGTTCTGCGTCGACGACAGAGGCAACTCTGAGTCAAGATTGTGCTGGAGATACCGCTTCAGCAGGCCCTTATAGTCGGTGACGGTGCACTCGAACTCGTCGACGAACGATTTCCCTGGCTTCTGCGTGTGACGCGGCATCCGAGGCGTACTCGTGTCGGTAACGAGTACGTATGGGATGTTTTCGGGTCGCTTACGGAGGAGTCGCCGAACAACATCCTGGTCGTCGTATACGTTCTCTTCGTCCCGTAATTCGCCCGTCAGCATCTCTTGACTAACGTAGTGAACCAACGGGAACTCGACCTCGTTCACGCCGCCCGCTCGAAGGTCTTCGTTTGGTATGAGTTCGTACTCGATGAGTCGTAACCCGTTATCGTAGATCCCAGGATGGGCGACTCGGTCGAGGCCGAACTCCGAAAGGAGCGGTAATGATCGTAGTTGTGCACGCGCTTGTGAACCTGTTTTCGCGAGTTGCGGGTCTCGGATCACGAGAAATGAATCCCGTGTACCGATGAAGTTCGCAAGCGTGGGTTCGTTTGAGTCGGGTGGGTCTTGCATGGGTTTGCTTGGGAATCGGTCTCGGCGCCGAGTGTGGGATGGACGCCGATTGTCACATCACTAGGGTAGCCGTAGCTACCTGAATTGGCCGCTTCAGGCCTCCTCAGAGGATGCGATCGAATTACTCTATTTCGCCGGACAACATAAAATTATCGGCCAGTTTATATTTCAATATGGATGTCACTATCCGTGCCAGGGGCAGGTGCCACCCGGCAGCGGTATGCGCGAGCGAGTAGTAAATTTATAATACATTCTGAAATAGCTATCTATTCTGCAACAGTTCAAGCACTGTTGCGGTATTCTGGAACGTTGTTGGGGGGACTATCGCCTACCTGCCTCCTCAAACCACATACTGACCCAAATCTGTACGACTTTCGCAGTCACTGTTGCACTATTCCGGAACAGTAACGAGACATCAATCCGTAACCAGTGGTATGCGAACATATCTTGCGCCATTGGGATTCGATAGTCGGCGAGTGGTTCGGCCAGTTCTGAGTGAAGGTCTTGACGCTGAGGACGTGGTAGTACTATTACAACCATCGAATAGTTCTAGTCGCGGAGAAGACGCCTTCAAGGAGGTCGAGGAAGTTCTGACACAGGTCGTTCCAGACCTCTGCCTAAGTACAGAATATCTCCCCTATACTGACTTTGTAGAAACCGTACTATACTGCGTTGATCTTATCCAAGCAGCAGAGGGTGAAACGGTTGTTATTCTCGGTGGGGGTGCTCGTGAACTTCTCTTTCCCTTGGTAGTCGCGACCTTCTCAAGCGAGGAGCATATTGATACAATACTTCAGGTGGGTGATATAGATAGTAGTGTACGCCGCCTTCCTAAACTGAATCTTCAAGGTAGCACGACGGATGCTGAAGCAAAATTGCTCTTGGAGTTAACCAACCTGAATACACCTTTATCAATAACCAAAATTGCTGATGAGCTTGACAAGTCAAAGAGCACGATTGCACGCCATGTTAATAGCTTAGAACAGGAAGGTTTTGTAAAAACTCACACTGAGGGACGTGCGAAGACAGTAGTTGTCACCGATAGTGGCCGCGTATTCTTGGAAGGGAAAAAGAAGACGGTTAACAAGTGCTAATGAAATCGATTTTGATCCGATACCGGCGATTCCGAGGTGAGAGTACGATCCAAGTTACTGAACATAAATACGGTTCTATGCTTAATCAATAGTTCTCAGCCGAAGGAATTTTCTCATCAAACACTTTTCCATATTCGATATGGGAAATTTGACGGCAGAGGCCGAGATCTTCTTGTCTCTCGCAGAGTGGCTCGACAGTCGCGGATATGACTTCTTTGTCCATGTCCCAGATGCACATCAGTCTCACGAAGGATATGCCCGACTCTACAACCAGTATTCGTCACACTCTGTTTCCATCGGCCCGTACAAACCTGACGTCTTGGGGTACACTCCCTCAAATCGCGTCTTCGCGATCGAAGTAAAAGGAACCGAGAATCTCCGAAAGGGGCTCGGCCAAGCGATCAGTTACCAACGAGGTGTCGACCACGCGTATCTGGCCGCCGATCGGACGAAACTGCAACGCGTCCATGATCTTGCACTGAGCAAGGGCATCGGTGTCTTTGAGGTCAATCTCCAAATTCAGTCACAGTTGTTAGGAAAGCGTCATGTTCGATAGAGCGAATGCTGGTCGTTTGCTGTGACATTCTCTTTCGCTTTGTGTACTGTTGCCAGCCGAACACGCGACGGGTCCAGATGTAGCCGAATTAAATAGAATTAGTTTGTTCAGTCAGTTCCTATTAGGTACTTACTGATCCTCCATCTGTCATCGTCGTGCCGTAGTTTGGGAGTGTTGCATCGGTCCAGTTAGGTCGGAGTCGGAACACACTCACAATCTCTTCATGTTCCAACTTTCACATCCAAACCGAGGGCAGCAAACACAATAAAGACTGACTCTGAGATAACTGGTGGAACAATCGCAGTAAGTCGAAAGAAATTGGCCAAATATTGGTATAGATCTCATGGAACTTATCTCGGACATTTCCCTCTGTTAGTGATCGGAACCGATCGTGAAACGAAAGGGCTAGATACGAATACATTAAGGGATATCTGGCCACAGATGGTATATGGCCAGCACGCTGGGGATTAGCCTCGGAGCGCTATTCTTTCTCTTGATTCCCGGACTAGCTGGACTAAAGACATTTCTGCGAACCTACGTTCAGCTTGACGATCTGTCGCGGGTCGACAAACTCGCGCTATCAGGTGTCCTCGGTGGGGGGACACTAGGGCTCGTGCTCCTCTTTTTGAACTGGGACTGCTGGTCGACACGACTCCCTGAATTGCTCGGAGGCATCCAGACAGGTACGGTCACCCAATGGAGTAATGACGAATACTGGTGCGATGGAGAGGCAGTGGTCACCCTCACAACAATCGAATCACTCCCCATCGTCGCCATCATTGGGATGATCGGGGTCCAGTCAATAATCGCCTCGGTAGGTGGCGGTCTAGCAGGGTGGTATCTGAACCACATCGAAGATGGACCGTCACGTGAATCGAAATACATCGAACAACCCTGGGAATTTGTTTCGAAAAACACCTTTAGAGAGGAGGAATCAGCGACGGTCATTACGGTAGAAGGAGAGGAAATCAAAGGAACAGTGCATCGGCTTGGGACCCCGTCCGAGGACTATGATATCCTACTGGCCTCACCGACGAAGATTCTCAGAGATCGAAACGACAACGTAATCAAACGTCGTGATTTGGGTGATTACTCTTATCATCACTATCAAGACATTTCGCAGGTTCAAATGAACCGTCTCGAACGAGATTTTGACGCGAAAGGACCGCAGGACGACGACTATAGACAGTCAGAACTCAAGGCAGAAGAGGACTCAAAGACCGAGTCTAATAATGAAGCGGGTGGACTCGAATTCGAGGTTGCCGACGAAATCAGCGCCGAAACTGAAGATCAAGAGGAATGAATTACGTGAGAGAGGCCTTGTCCCACTCACTGTTTTCCGCAGTCTCCGGATATTCGTCGTAGACTGTCTCGATAAGATTGGATAGTGAGAGCTCGTTATAACTGTTTATGACCTTCTCAGCGGATTCACTGATAGCTTGAATGTCGTCACTGTCACTACTGTTTTCAAGGTTATACTCGAAGGCACCCCTGCCCTTTCGGGTGATGGTATAGATGTACTTTTCATCACCACTAAGGTTCGTCTCTTTTCGTCGCTGAAGTAGTCCCCTCTCCTGTAGCATCTCTACCGTCTCAATGAGCTCCTGGGAGAATGGACCATACTTGTAGTGAATAAATTCCAGTTCATCGTCGAGTTCGAGCCGGCCCTGCAGTTCCTTCTGCGTGAGGAATGCAAGCTTCTGGAGGCGCGTTCGTCCTTCGACCCGACCAGAGTCGATGTTGGACAGGATCGCGAGCGGAATCAGGTCTTTCGCCTTGATAGTACTCATTGGTCTGATCAGGGACTGCTCTCTATCTAGTGTATAGCAGAGTGACGCATATTATCGTTTCCTTCGATTCAGCAAAAGATATTACCCCTCCAACAGCACCTCGAAGCGATGAGTTATCCCACGCATCTACTGTTTTTCATTGGTGGACTCGTAGGAACTACCTATATTACTCGTGGGTATTTCAAGGCGTTAGCAGATGGTCTGGAATTTAGCGACATTAGCATTGTTACGGGTGGATTCTGTTTGTTCGCGACTGTATTCGCAACAGGATCGACGATCAATGGACTCGCCAGATTTCTTCTGATCTGCCTCATGGCGGGTTATACCACGTCCGCGCTATATTTTCGCGACGAGCGTCCCCCTAATGAGCGAACTAACGAAGGATTACCGGAAAGTCGTGATGACTATGGTCGGTTGAATCTCATCCTGATCATCGGTCTCTCAATTGCCGTGATCCTCTTCCCAACGGGATCGAAGATTCCTCCTGTAGCCATCATTGGTCCCACACTGTTCGTCCTAGGGAGTACTTCAATGGCTGTCGCCATGCTTAGTCTGTTCCTGTTTCGTAATCACGGCTCTTAATCAGGATTCAAGACGCGTTCGTGTCACCTGATCTGCTTGCTCCCAAAAGAAATCAAAAAACTGTGCCCAGAAGCGTGCTTCATCGGTGGACCGAACCAAGTAGCCTGCTTCGCCGTTCTTATACATCGAACTCCGCCTGAACTCACCACTGCCAACGTACGCAGACGTTTGATCGGCAATCGCCATCTTGAAGTGGACACTCATATCGAGGCGGCGGCCACTTGGCATTGCATGGTAGAAATCTCGGATCTCGATCGTACCGCCATTATCTATTCGGTCTTCGTATTTGTCGAGTAGATCGCGGGCGGCCTTCAGATCACGGTCGGCTGGATTGTCGACAAGGAGTTCTCGTGTCAGTACTCGCAACGATACGCCCTGTTCGGCGAGCGCATACAGTTCGTCGGCAAACCGATCAAGTCCATCACCTTCTAAGTACGGCACGCCGAGTCTGATGACATCCTCCGTATCTATCAGGACTCGTTGCAGAGCCTGATCGAGTTGAAGCATCGGGATCGGATAATCAAAGTCGTCCTCGGAAAATTGAGCTAACAGCGGAGAAGGAACACTGATAACGAGGGCTCGATCGAAATCTTGGGTGTCGTACTCGCTCGCCTCGTCAAACTTTTCGCGCTCCGCTGCGAATGCATCTTCACTTGTGACCTGATATCTCCCGTCAGCGGTCGGGAGTCGTTCGATGATGCCTTCCCGTTTGAGCGTCTTCAGATACTCCTCGCCATACGTGAGATCGTACTCATCGTCGAATTCGTTGTGCAGGTCTTCAATCGAGACTGTCCCACTCTGTGAGAGCTCTGCAATAATCCAGGGGAACGACGCAGGATTCGTCATCGGCGAACCAGCTCCCTTGCGGTTTCGCGGTTGAGCAGTGCATTCGATGGAACGTATCGTTCAATCTCCGTCGTGAAGGGATGACAGTGTGCGTCATCGACGTACACACAGGCAGGACAGCCATTCTCACAGTGTCGAACACACTCGGTCAGCGCATCTTCGACACCACGGAGTGCGCGAACTAAAGTGAGCCCATTCGAATCAAGCGTGAGTTGTGTTAGGCCACCGGTTCCGATGTCCTGTTGTTCGACCAGTACCAGCGCACCATCCTCGATGAGAATCTTGGCTGTCAAGAACTCTTCCAGCCCGGTTACGTCCAACGCTCGTTCATAGAGCGCATGTAGGTATGCATGCAACAGCGGGATGAGTCTGAGTTCGTGCGTTTCGTCAGTGAGGTCTTCGTCGATCCAGTGAAGATACCGGATCTCCCCCTTTGCAACCGCTTCGTAGTCTCCCGGTGGCGCCCCGTCGTACGCCGCATCCAATAACTGATCTTGGTCAAGCTTGAAAACGAGCCCTCGACCACTCTGAGGAACAGCGAAGGCACGGTATCGCGCAGAATCACCTGAGAACGTCCGCATGAATCGCCCCTTCTCGTCGAGGGATGTTCCTCTCGATTCGACCACTGACTCGTATCCATAGACCGCGGCCACAGTATCGACATCTTTCACAGTGAATATCTCCTCAACAGCATAGTTCGTTTGGAAAATTTCATCTGGAACCTCATCGAGATCGTCCATTCGCCAGTGGTACGGGTCGGAGCCCCGTTGATCCTGATTCGCTAAATCCAACTGCTCGTAGCCTTCGCCCCTGTCCGAGTAGATATTCTTAATTAACCGTGGTCGAGTGTTTGTCGCATCAGATACTTTCGGTTTCAGTTCTGAGGTGATTTCCGGTTCGTCGGCCGTCCCATACAAATGACAGCGGGGACAGTGCGCCTCAAGTTCCCATCGATGGGTGTTATCAGCCTGGCACACGAATTCCGTGCTGGAGACGTCATCGTAATTCTGGATGTGGAGATGGCCATCACAATCCGATCCCGGACAAGAAATGTCTCGCATTGTGAGCCCATCGTAGGATGATTCGTTCCAGCCCGGTACGTCGGGGAGGTGAATCCCTAGCGTGTCAGTCTCGTCTTCAGCTTCGAAAGCAGGCCCAGCGTGTTCGATATATGCACATCGAGGACAGACTAGAATGATTGGGTAGATGGTCGCCTGGTGATCATGGAGCCGATCACAGTGGCAGCGCAAATTGCCGGCCGATGCCTCGTTTGAACTGTGGGCCAATGCATCGTTTGGGTCGACTAATTCGAAGTGGCCATCTTCACAGCGTGCTGTCCGAGGAAACGGTTCGAGCTTGACTTCTGTGCCTTCGTTTACTTCAACCAATTCAATATCACTTGGGTTAACGACTACGTCCTCTGGGTCGCGTTCAATACTGGGAGTTTCTGATTCGGTGAGAGTCACCTCCTCGGCATCAAGCCATGAAATTCCATCATTTGCGGAAGAGTCTGACTCTCCCTCGTCATCACCCCCTGTCGAATCGGTGTCTAATTCTCGCCGTTCCTCACGGATGTCCCGTTCTCGCTCTCTGATCTCTCGTTTGTGTCGATGCCAGGAGCGAACTTCCTCATCGATTCGGTCGGCAATCGTCTGTCGTAACGCAGGCTGATCATACGGATCTGCATTCTCGATTCGAAATACCCTAGCCCTAGTTCCCTTTTCAGTGACGACCTTGTCCGGATAGCGGTTCAATATCGTGTAGAATGGTGAATACTCTGTCATAGTTCACTCCTCCGTCCGAGAGACCAACGTTGTTGTGACACCGCCCGACTCTGAATGGCGGAGATTAAGGTCGGCACGGTCGCTGAACCAGACGTTTGGATTCATAGCTTGCTCGTCAGTACTGTCTTCTGCTTCGTTCACGTAGTGCTGCCATTCGCCATCTGTCCCGTTCTGGTTTACGTATGTCCCCATCTGTTTGAGTGTCTCACTTTTGATGAGTCTTCTTACCTTCTCGGCAGTTGGACCCGAATAGACATCATCGTCCGGAATCATTACAGTCCAGACGTCCTTGAGCAGCTGTGGGATTGCGTGCTCCTCACCGACATCTCTGATTGTATCATTGCCACAGTCAGTGAGCTCGACAAGATCATCCATTCGATGTTGTCTGTTCTCTGCCGCTAACAGAGACGTTACAAACGGACTGAGAACAGTGTCGAACATTCGATCAGCGACAAAGGGATTTGTCGGTTGGATGATCGACTCTTTATAATATTCTCCGATGTTCGACATCATCGAATGCCACTTCCTGTACAGATGTGTGTCACGGGAACGAGTCGGGAATAGGTGAATCGTCGCGTGACCCGCACCTTCTCGCCTACCAGTTCTCCCTATCGTTTGCATTTGTTCAGAAGTCGATCGAGGTGCCCCGAATAGGATCATATTGTTGAGTTTATCGATATCGATACCTAACGAGATTACGAGATTCGCGAGCAACATCGAGAGATCTCCACTCCGAGCATCCCTCATCGCTTCTTGGAGGTCAGCTTTACTCGATTCGCCAGAGAGAAATCGTGGCTGAAAGGGACGGTCGAGAAGTGACTCGGTGAGGTCTCGAATACTCATCTGCAGATTGTTCCCGATACTCTTTTTGTAGAGATATCCAAGGAGGAGCGTGTAATCCTCATACTCTGTATCTACGGACGAACGGCTAATCCGACCAGTTAATTCAGTCTCGAAAGCAGTGTCGTATTCTAGTGCCTGATGGGTACGTACCATACTCTGCCTGAACGAACCGAGAGTCGTCGAACTGGCAGGCATCAACCCCAGTACTCGATACCGAGCACGGTCAGGCAGTGGTTCGAAATAATCACCTTCATCACCTGGTTCTGGGACGATGGCAGTATCGGCATCACGAAGCAGTGTAGTCAGATGCTCCTGTTGATTCGAACTTGTTGCTGTTCCAGCATCAACGGAGATGGAGTGGGTGATGTTCTCGTGGTCAGTTGGGTACTTGAACCGTGATGCGATGGCTTTGAAGAGAGAGAGCGCAATGGAGATCCCAGTCCCAAAGTAGCCGGTATACATATGCGTTTCATCGAGTACGATGTGTCCGATTGGGTCGTGCTTGGCGCCATCACGTTGTTCTTGTGAGTATTCCCAATTTGCCTCCGTACGATGGTCACATTTCGAACAGTGGATGCCACCGAGCGATTCCGGGTCGATATCTAGCTCATGTGGTTCCCGTCCAAAAGGTGTCCCGCGGTTATAGCGTCGATAACTATTTATTTCAGTGAGTGCGCGCCCACAACTCTCACATTCTACGTATGGGGCACCAAAGAACGGAAGCCGAGAATAGGTGGAGTGGTCCGAATGGGTTTGGAGCGTAGCCATGTGAACAAATTTATCGGGCGTTCCGACCGTGAACCGCGGTAGATACTGTGATGTTCCAGCGACGTCGTGAACCCACCTGTATTCGTAGCCGCAGTCATCACAGGCCAAGAAGTGGAATGCGCTGTTTGACTCACAGGTGTTGCATTCTGATCCCCGCCACCCGTTACTTTGAGTCCAAGTGTTGACACTCGTGCCCCCACAGCCGACGCATTCATGGACATCATCAACATTCCCCCCACATTGGTGGCACTTAGGGATGTACGCGTCCATGTCCGATACTTGTAAATATTTGCGAATGTCGTAATCGTTGTGACTACCTTTCCCGATACAAATCCCACAACTGCAGTCGTCTTCGTCAATTTCTGGTTGCTGACGAAGATGGTACATAAAGCCGATGACCCGCTCGATCATGTCGTCATTCAGAACGCGAGTTGGGAATGGGAGAATTGCACGGGTGTCCTTGTGGAGAGTCACAAGAGCGGCGCTAACAAAATACGCTAACGTCTTCCCACCAGATGTGTGAACGTTCATGATGAGCGCCTTGTCCTCGTCGTTGCTGAGGTACTTGACGCGTCGCTTGATAACTTCCCACTGCCAGGAGTAGAGTTTTGGCTGATCACCTGGCAAGTCCAGCCCATCCGGTACTGCTCGAAGCACCCCTCTGAGAAGTTCTACTAACCCTTCCTCCTCGGCCCTCTCGAGTTCCTCATCACTCAGCGTTGTTCTGAGTTCAGACTTCAGCGTCTCGGTCGACTCAACCAGCAAGTCGATGGCTACTGAGTCTTCGGGAATCGGCTGTTGTTCGATAAAGTCCATAATACCATACGCTGTAGTGAGGTAGTGTTCGTCGTCGTTTTCCTGAGTACAGCGAGTAAGCACACAGTTTCGTTGTACGTATCCTTCCTGAGGAAGAGATGGTGAAGACAGACCGGCTGGTGAAGATGAATCGTCGGTTTCGCCTAATTCCTCGGCGAGAGATGTTGCGTGCTGCTGCGGGATGACATTGGCCTCCAGTCCGTCAAACCGGATATCCATCGTTGGGTAGTAGACATGATTTTGGTACTTTTGGAATAGGTACGGATCATCCGGCACTGACGTTTCATTTCTATACTCAAACGTAATCCGCTTGAACTCTCGGTCTGGCGTGTCACGAACTTGTACCTCGAGCTCGAGCTGTAAATCCTGCCGCTCGTAGGCTATTTCTGCGACAGTGTCATCAGAGGGCGTAATACTGTTCCTCGGAGTTCCATTTCTATTAAGCTCGGCGGAAGTTACGGATCCAGCGCTTCCTCCTTCCGTGGTCTGAGCCAGCGTCGATTCACCTGGGACGGTGATCGTTTCCGTGAACGTCTCGTCATCAACCGGCTCCAAGTTGATCGACTCCTCTGTATATTCGAAGCCGATAGGTGGAGCACTGGTAACATCGGGTCGACCCCTACTGTTGATAGTGAGTTGCTCACTTCCCACCGTCACGTCGAAGAATTCCGGCGGTACATTCCGTGGAATGTCGCGAAACTGGTGGCGATCGGACTCGGCGCTCACTGTAGCTGCCTGAAATCCTTGCAGTATTACCGTCGCCGTTGCATCTGACAGATTGTCTGCCTCAACAAAAAACGTAACCGACTGCCCCGCAGGAAAGTGCTGGGTCGCATATTCTTCACTGTCTATCTCTGCAACGTCAGACGGAACTAAGATATTTCCATTTCCGACGTTAGTGATGTCTTCGTTCACCCGATACGTGAAATCGTGGAGTTGCCTCTCAGAGATGGCGTTCAGATACTCAGCATCGTCTGTCTGAGGATGGAGACACCCTAGGTCTTCAACAGTCTTCTCAGACGGCGAATCAGGAATAAAATTCGCTGAAGGCATAGGGATTCGTTCACAACATGAGCATAAAAAGATTCATATTATTTATACTTCTTCCAAATTGCTTGGCGGGTATTTTAGTATGGCGGCTTTCTAAATATTCTCTGAGTAAGTAGTTGATTACCGAAACACACGGTCATCTAATTCGGCCGTGGTGAATCGCCATACGGTGTTAGATTTGCCTAACGTATTATCCACTCTCAATATAATCTAACGAGACGGTCGCCGGCGTCTTCAGGACCTGGTACTCATCACCACTCGTAGACTCGATGACCTCCACGTCAGAGCTGAAAGGTGCCATAGCGGTCCGATGTGTCGGGGACATAATAAAGTGAGCGGACATATGATTTCGGTATAAAATGGTATCTGAACATGTGGGAATATAGATACGCGATTAGTAACTGAGGCAGCGATTAGAAGAAGTACCCAGAAGAATAGGCTCAACGGGTATTACGCAGTCAGCACTGCCAGACGTTTTTCGATGTCTTCCTCGACGTAGTCTTCGATGTCATCCATGTACGGTTCGAATTCGTCAGCCTCCGTTCTGAATTTCAGTGATTCCAGAATGGCCGTGACGAGCTGCGCTTTCCGGTCGATCAACTGTTCGTAGGTCCACCACTCATTGAAGTACTGGACCGTGGGATGAACCTCTGAAAACTGGGTTTCATCCTCTGGCAGGTCCAAAGCAATTAGCTCCTCGAGTTTATCACTCGAGACATTGTCCGAGGTCGAGAAGTACTGGTTGACGAGATTGTCCATGTCCTTACTGTGCCGGAGATGGTATTCACGGAGCTTCACCGAGAACAACCGATTCTTTATCGGCGTATTAACTTCTTCATCGAGGAGCATCATGTTACCGAGGTCGCGGACAAACCGCTCCTCAATCCCGTCGATGATCTGCTCGATTTCATCGTATCCAGGGTCGGCAGAGGAGAGAAGGTGGGCATCGCGGTTCCGCAGATAGTCTATCTGCGTTTCAATCATGTTGCGTTCCCCGTCATCGAAGAAGCATTCTAGCCAGGCGTACGGATTCTCCTTGCCGGGGAGGAAGTATGAGAGCGGGAGGATGTGCTCGATGTGGACCTCGCTCGGATCCTCACTGAGTTCGGACTTCGTGATCCCGGTCTGATTCCGGCGCCGGAAGTCTTCGTCCGCCAACTTCAGGAACAACTGCTTCGTCTGATTGTTCCGCCAGTTTTCGCTAGTGATGAGGACATCAATGAACGATTCCCCGAAGAGCTGCCGCGCCGAGCTGTCGATGTTCTCGATAAGCGTTTCACTGATCGTATCGATATTAAACTGATTCCCGGACTGTTCGAGTTCGCGGAAAGCCTGACAGGTCTTCGGGTAAGTGTCATCCACGACGGTCGCCACAAGATCGGAAATCGCGACACGGAACGTGATGTTCTCGACCGTCTTCAGGATGTCTCGCAGAAACGCATCCTTCCCAGGGGCCTCGGTCACGGCCTGATAGACGTACATGACGAACGGACGCCACTGTGTTGTCCCCAGTTTGTTGAGCCGCTGGAGGATGGCTTCGCACTCTTCCCGGTACTCCTTTTTCAGTTCAGTGTCGTCATCGGTCAGGTCCGCGGTCACGATTTCCCGGTATCGGCCTGCGTAGTTCTCCAGTTCCTCGAGGAAGTCCCGGGCCTGCCCAGGGCTTGCCAGTCGTGACTTGATATCATGGCGTCCGATCTGCTTCAATCGGAACGCTTCCAGCATGTTGCTCCGGGCATCAGTCACGGTCTCGAATGATTTCTCGGTCGCAGCCAAGTAATGGGCAAGGAAGTCTTCAACGGCGTCTGCGTCACCGCCGAACATCTGGACCACGTTCTCCCAACGGGCGATCTGTTTGTCGCTGTCGGACTCACCCTGGAACCGGCCGACGATCCGGGCCCGTACCTTGTCCATGCTGGAGAGTTCAACACCACGGTCGTTCAGAGACTGGAAAACCTCGATGCGGAGCTCTTGGTTGTCGGTCTGGAAGATGCACTCGGAGACACGGAGGGACCGCAGCGTGAAATGTGCGAGGTTAAGCAGGGCCTTGACTTCCTTCTCGGGAGTGTCGAACTCTTCTCGGTCAGCAAACGCAGCAACCTTTGCATCGTAGTAGTCGTCGGCCTGTACCAGCCGTCGGTGAGAGTCGCCGAAGTACCGGAACGAATCCAGTAGATCGGTGTCTGCCAACTCCTCGTCGTCCTCGTAGACCTCCTCGGGAATCCCGAGCTCGTCGAACAGGTCACGGAGGCGGATAGCGTTCTGTTTGCGGCCGTCGTACTGATCCATCGCCTTCAGGGTCTGCACTTTCTTCTCCGGGTCTTGGAACAGCAGTTCGTAGATCCCGTCGTCGTGGTCGTTGAGTTCCAGAAACGGTGTTTCAGTTGGGCCTTTCCGTCGGTACAGCAACTCGTCGAGGTATTCCTCGCAGATGTGTTCAGCGTATTCCCGGAGTTGGCCGTCTACCAGGGACTGCTTCTCCTCAAGATGATCCTTGATGTTCTTGAGGAGGATGGAGACTGTAGACAGACGCTGCTGGCCATCGATGATCTCGTAGACCTCTCCCTGGGAGGATCGAGCGATATACACAGTTCCGAAGTAGGTATCGACCGGAAGCTCACCGGACTTCGGTTGCAGCGTGAGAATTGAGAGAAGCGTGTCCCAGAGTTCTTCGTGCTGTTCTTCTTCCCACGAGAAGTTCCGTTGATATTCTGGGACCTCGAATCGTTCCCCATCGGTCACGCGGAGAAGTGACCGGTTCTTCAGTTTGATATCTTGCTCAAGTGAACGGATGAACTGTGTGCTGTCAACGAAGTCCAGATTCTCGTATATTTCTCGGTAATCTGTAGGATCATAATCGATGATTCCTGTCCCGTTCGGGTCACCGGGGTACAGGAAGACACGGGTCCCGCAAAGTGGTGTTTCGTCTGAACTATCCATGTCCCTACACCTGTATCATCTCCATGTTAATATTGCGGTAGCAGACAGTCGCCTCCTCCACTGATGACGCGATGATTATCCCCCATCTAATCTAACGACGTGAGCAACTGATGTTCCTGTGCTGCTATCCGGTTGGACACCGTGATGACATCTACGGTATGCCGCTCATCTTGATGGTAGACAATCTGGTCGTCCTGTAAGTCGATTTCTACGTCACCACCGTGATATCCGTTCCGTTCGTACTCCCGTAGGACATCGATATCGCCGTAGCTCCAGCACAGAATTGTATCAGCTGAACCGAGGGGGTAGTCGTCTTCGAAGTGAGTGGTGAGCTCAAGATACACGTGGCTGGTGCGGGGAGTTCCATCTTCCAGAAGGATGGCCGGGACTTCATGATCTGCCTTGTACTCTTCTACGGTAATTTCGGTGTCTGCCTTGTTGTTGGAACGTTCGAGCGCTAACAGGACCTCAGTACGGTTGGTTGGCGTAAACGGTTCGTCAGGAGTGATTGCTTCCAGTCGTTCCTCAAGTGAAGTGCTCTGGGACTGTGCGCGCCTCCGTAGTTGTGCCCGTTTCCGTGTCTCCAGATAGTCCTTCTTGAACCAGGGATCTTCTGCTACCTTCGTCATATAGTGTTTGAGCTCCTGTTTCAGTTCTTTATACAGTGAGCTCGCTTTATTCCGGACCTTTCCCCGGTTTGCCGAAAGTTCGAGGTCCTGACAGTTAGCGACGAAGAAGAAGTGGATGAATTCGTTGTCATGGGACAGCACCTCGTTGACCTGTTCGACCTTGATATGGTCCTTTGCAAGCCAGACACCGAACTGGACGGAATGACGTCCGTAGGTAGGGAGTTCATTGCGAGCCTCCTTACCCCCGACCATGCCGATGATTTCCACAGTTGATGTCCCGCCGTCATACTCGAATTCGATTTCACGCGCCGGATAGTGCTTACACATCCGGGTGGCGGGGAAATCACTGTTGTCTGGTTCTAGCTGCTCGCTGGGGAACGTGAGTTGGTTGGTTGTGACAAGTTGTCCCTGGGAGCCGTCGATCTCCTCATCGAGCTCGACCACGATGTCCATCTCGCGCTGGTCGTCATCGAAATAGTGGGCCGTCGAGCCAGCGATGGTCTTCCACTTCAGGTAGTGGTGAATTTTATCGTACGTCAGCGATTCCGGATCGAATCCTTCACCGGACCGGAATCCCGTGATCTGGATCCGGGTCCCAGTATTGCCCGGCCGAGTTTCTGTCTCTGTGACTTCATACTCTGGGAGTGTCTGGTCGTTCAATTTCTCCCATGGGCGGTCCATGACCGCGTGGTAGTTTGAGCCGTTATGGGCGGTGTCGACGACGATACGGTCACTCTTGTAGAAGATCTTCGTCCCATGACCTTTGTGGCCGATTGAGTCGGTCTTCCGGGAGTTCCCAAGGTCGAAGAAGGATTTGAGATCGTTTCGAGACATCCCGTGTCCGTCGTCTTCGATGATGATGTCGGAGCCAGACACGGTATTCCGGATCCTGATTACGACCTCCGTGGCACCGGCATCGTATGCGTTCGACAGTGATTCGCGGATGATCTCGAGGGGATCCTCGAAGTCGCTGGCAATTTCGAGAAACTCCTGTACTTCGTTGACTTCTGGGTGCTGTTTCATGTTAGAAATATCCTCCGAGTGATTGGTTGACGACACGATGCGTTTGCTTCCGGATCGGATCACGTCGGCCGACAGTCTCATCGAGATAGTCGATAAGCGGATCTGTGCCGTGCTGTTTGATTCGTTGCCGGAGTTCTTGCACCTCCTGTCTATGGATGATAAGATTGTGCATAGCGACCGGGCCGAGAACATCTTTCTGGTATTCAGTGTTCCCCTGCATCCAGCTGACCAGCATCGGGTCCGAGCAGACAGCACAGTCACACTGGGTGAAATCGACTGCATCCAGCGGAATGTGCTCGGTCAAACTCACGGCATACTTTTCGTTAATGGCGTTCTGGAGATAGGTCGTTGAGTCAAATGTGTCCGCGCCGGCGGCGACGAGGAGCGGGATTGATCCGCTGCCGATACCCAGCACGTGGAGTGGAAGATCAGCAAGCCCGCGTTCCTCCATGATTTCGACACAGTCCATGACCGCGGTGATCAACACCGCTTTGTCATCTTTCTTCGGGACAAGACTGCCGAGGGCAATCCCGTCAAACAAGGTGGAGATATCGATATTCCCGAACTGGGATTGAACGTGGTCGAAGAACCGGTCGAGCATCGAATAGTTGTATCCGTGGACGGTCAGGTACCGGGCACCGGGATAGGTCTGGGTAAGACGTGCAAACTCAACTGCATTTTCGGCGGTGCGTTCAGCCTTCTGTTGCCGTTCATCGAACGTGTCGCTGGGAGCGATCGGCCGATCAAGGTTGACAATGATATCGCCGCCGAGCTGTTTCTGGATGCGGAACGCTTCCCGCTGATCGATCTCTATCTCGAAATCACTCCCATCAAGCCCATCGTTATGTAAGAATTTGTACCCACCAGAATCAACGAATATAAGGCCGTTATAGCCAGAAAACGTTTCTCGTTCTTTGATTTTGTCCGAGACATAATCATCAAACCGTTCCCGGTTGATGCCGTAATCAGTGAGGGATGCAACAGAGGTCATCGTTCCGCGGAAGTATTCGTCATACGTACCGCCACCGATCACCTCCTTCCCGAGCATGAACTCCTTTATTGTCCTGTGAACGCCGCCGCCGAAGACGCTGGATTTCGTACCGCCGCCATAGAAACTCAGGACGGGGAAAAACGTCGGTGTGTCGAGTGACTGGCCGTTGATAGTGAGGGTCCCGGCACGGGCATCGCCGGCTGTCGCGGTAACCTGGAACGAGGCTGTCTGATCAGTTTGCTTGAGTTGTGGCATTCTTCCCCTCCATCTCAAGCGACGAATAGTTGCCCCGGATGATCTGCTTGAGCGTGTGCCCTTTGTATCCGATGCCATCGCCGTCGATAAACTGGACCGATGCGGAAAGGTCGGACAAATCGCCTATCGCGGCCTTGTATTCTGTTCCAAGGTTGAAGATGATGTGGTCATACCCATTCGCATCAACCCTTGACCGCAGTTCTCTCGTGACCCTCGGCCGGAGTTTAGATGCACGGTCGGCATCCATCCGGCGGTCGTAATAGTTAATCTCGTCAGTGGAATCAATCAGGCCGTACTCTGCTGAGAGTACACAAATATCGATGTTGTCCTGAAATTCACCGTCGTCTATCGCCTTTTTGATAATTTTGAAGAAGTATCCAGAGTACAATTCGAGGGGTTGAACCGGTTTTCCGGGCCGATTTTTAGACTTTGAGCAGGACTGTACCAGCAGCATTGACATGGTTCCTTCTTTCGACCCCGAGACCTTATAGTTTACCACGTTCTAAGTAATCGCGCCTCCTATCCGAATACTGTAAGTAAAGGAGATATACGGCCTGTTCTGGATAGTGGTGGTAAGAAAATGACAGCTACTGACAGTCAGCTATTTATACTGTATATTATTTTAGTCGGACATAATCGGCGGGGATATACTGGCAGAATCAATCGAACGATCCAATTGTTGATTGGTCAGGAGGCGCAGTATGCTGCAGCCATTCCATCTGTTCAAACAATCTCTTTCCTTGGAACGGCCATCGTATTGTGACGTCTGCTTGTTCAATCTCATCGCTGATGGGATCAACATAGTCGCTTCCCGCGAGAATGACGACTTCATCGAACGCAGCGAGGAAGGGCCTTAAATCGTCCATGACATCTCTTGCCCATTCCTGGGTATCTGCCTCAGTGAGGTCGTCCATCGCGGTGTTATACGGTTCCAGGGCTGTTTCTGGGTGGACAACGCCGTGTTCTGCGGAGAGAATTCGCCAGGCATCGCAGCCTTCCGCCCACTGGCGTTTTTTGGCGAAGTAGGAAGAGGTGTAGAGTGATTTCGCTTCTGTCTGCTGCTCGCGTTTTTCACTGCCACAACCCACGAGCGCTACTGTTCTTGTCATACTCTGATCACTGGTAATCGGAGATACTCTTCTGTTCCGTGTTGAAGTCTGCATTGTACTCGGTGAGCCGGTGTGTTGCCTGAAGGAGGATACCGAACTCAAAAGCACCTGCCACGGAGTTCCGCATCTGGCCTTCAACCAGTCCAAACGGTTGCTTCTGCCAGTGTTTGTCGAGGAGTCCTTCATTAAGGATGGCCTGTGATGGGCCACTATTGTCGACAGAATCGATAAGGCCGGGATTGCGTCGCAGGGCTTCAACAAGGGTGTCTGACAACCCCCAACCCAGACCGTGCAGAACGGGTTCTTCGCCGATTTTATCCCGGAGGGATTCGGCTTCGCTGATGCGTTTTTTCGGGTTGGCATCTTTAAGCCCGCCAAGCATATACCGTTCCTCGAGATGGGAGTCCTGAATCATCCCTCTGATTTCCTTTATATGCTCGACGTAGGGTGGTTGGAGGGGGATATATGCCGGGGGATGCACGTCCGGGTCGTGGAGTTCGATGAACTCCTTGATACTCTTTGTCGTCGCAGCGGCATGATTCAATTCGCCCGTCAATGCCTCCATATCAAAATCACGGCCATAGAGGTTGAACGGAAGGTAGTCCTTGGCAACAACAGCGGTTGCATCTTTTTTCACTGCTTCCTCAAGGATCTCCTCATTGGTCACTTCCGGATCAATGATATTCGAATCGAGAATCCGGTGTTGACTCCGCCAGAACGATGCTGGTGCGCATTCACCATATTTCTGCAGTCGATATGGCCACGGATGTTTGAGGGAAGAGGCTGCATAGATATCAACAGGACATTTCTCCAAGATCATTTCCAGCCGTTGAAAATAGCCCAAGACCAGCTCTGGGTCGAAATATTCCAGATCCTCAGCCTTCGCGTGGAAGTCCTCAACTTCCTCCGCGATCGCGCCAATCTCAGGGCGTTTTGCCATAGGGTGGGTTATTAGACCAGTTGGTTAAGCCGTTTGGGTTTTTAAGCGAATAGGGGCTATATAAGCATGACAGACACTCTAATTTCTCTATCATATAGGTAACCGTGTACAGATATCTGGTAGAACCGCCTCTCCCGAGTTAATCACGAACCGAATATCGACATCGACGGACCGAGCTACTTCTGAGTCGAGGAGGAACTCGACGATGTCTCTGGCGATCCAACCGATGCAATCGTCGAGTATATCGAATCTCGAAAGGTGGACGAAGATGATGTGATAATTCAGGGAGAACTTCATGATATTGTTGATGCATTCAACGACGAAATGATGGGGTATGAGTAACGACGATTCGACGGTAGAAGCAGTGGAGGCAGAGACGTTACCGCTGGCATCCGCGAGCAAACGGAGCGGGTGGGAGGCCAAAGAGCGCTCGAAACCGTACCACCGACGCGACTGAGAGGGTGACACCGTGCTTTTGCTCAACCTTTTGCCAACCGAAATGAGGAGTGTAGAGTATAAGATTGGCTGATATAGTTAGCCAGAGCAGAATCTTGTCAGGCTATGTATGACATTTTATATTTAGCTAACAATGCTCCCAGTATCCACCGCTCCAGAACTGCGGATTTTCGACGAAGTGGCTGTACTCGCCAATTTCGGTAAAGACGACGACGCCAGGTCTATCGTCACCTTCGGCTGCATACGCTGCTTCGTCGATTGCTTCCTCTTTGCTACTGTATTGATCGATGATTTCATCGTCTTTGCCGATGCGAACGACCCACTCGTCGTTGTCATGGTCGAACTCGACGATGAATGGAATTTTGCTGACCATTGTTTGATTCACTATTATTCATTAATTGAGTCTTTTGTGTTCGGTCTGTGCTCTCGAACTGAACTCGAGAAGACCTCCGTCCCTCAGCGGGTCTCAAAAAACACGTCGGCACCTAGATGTGAATAGGGTTGTTAGTCAGAGGATGATAACGTCTCCACTGTGACCGGCACGTCGTCTAGTATTCTCCTTCGTGTTCAGGAGAGACTTTCGGTAGTTCCCATCGAGTCAGCAGTTAGTTACGACTGATGAGATTAGATTCTCAGAAAGCGTCTAGATGGGTGTTGTGCAATTCCTATACCATCCAGACACCGTTTTTACGGCCTCTGACCTTGAAACCTTAGCGCTTGATCTCCTCTCTGAGATCCCGACCCCCGGAGTCGAAGCTACAGCCTTCGACTCCGGGATTATCCGCCAGACACTCCTCCAAGCCGCTGTCGATCAGAAATCCATCAAGGCTGTCACTGACAGCACTCTCGGAACGTACTCCGACGACTACACACTCGCTCAGCTTCATACCGTTCCTGCTGCTGAGCTCGAAGCCGTCGTTAACGACCTCCTCGCTCAGCAAGCGGCGATGATCCTCGGCCCCGGCCCGAGGATCATCTGCCTGGACTTCGTCGATATCCACTACCACGGCTGTCCACACCGTGAGGCCGGAGAGCTCTGTCATACGATACCCCGCGATGGCACCTCTCAGTGCCATCGCTACCTTGTTGGGTTTGTCCTCTGCCGAGCCAAGCCGCTCGTCGTCGCGGTTACTCCTGTCCGAGGTGATGAACCCAAAAGCGACGCGGTCGAGCGACTACTCGACCACGTCGCGGCCCTTCCCTTCCCTGTCGCTGGCCTCCTCGTTGACCGCGGATTCTACGATGGAACGTCGATCGAGCGACTGGATGCAGTCGCACCAGTCGCTCTCCCCGTCATCCGTCGTGGAAAACAGATGGCTGAGAAACTAGACACGTCGGTCTCTTACTGGACGGAGTAC